>JAYRXB010000025.1:0-4146 GCA_041917735.1 Cyclobacteriaceae bacterium | reverse complement strand
TATCGATGGCGCGCAATGAAGTCATACACCCCGTCCCGAATGATCGGCGGAAGCAATATGAACGCATATAATAAGGGCCATCCTCCACTCAGGTGTCGGGCAATCCGGAGCGCGGCCGCGGATCGAGTGTATACACGGCCACCCTCGATCAACACCACGGAATCCAGGCCCTCCGCCACCGGCGGGAACGCGCGCAGTTGTGCCTGACTGGCGGGAGACTGGATATACCCAAACCGGAAGCGCTTCTGGGGATCACGTCGGATGATAAAACGAACAGTGCCCTGGCACAAATGGCAAACACCATCGTATAGAATGAGGGCTTTGTCAGGCACTACCTTTTGGGCGTTTGTAAAGTGGGACGGTACTGCACGGTTCGCCATACATGATGCTGGCGGCTAATGGACGCAAGCGGGATGTAACTTCAACAAAAATCGATTCGGGCACGCGAACTTCGCCGCATCCCTTGACGACCACCTTGGCATCGCGAAACGAATTCCAGTCTACTCTTGAGAGCTTGTCTGAAAATGCAGTGGCGAGGGCAGCTTCTCGATTGCCAAAAACCACTTTTCGTGCCACGGGCTGAAGCGCGACAGCGACCAGCATGTAGGCCCAGGTGGGGATGATGGCGTCGGACGAACAATGGAGCGCTACGACCTTGTCCTGGTACGTCGCCCAGTTGTGATCCCGGATGAAGTCACGCAAATCCTTCTCGCGCAACATCAGCCCTCCGACGAGCAACGGTTGAAGGTCAAGTTCTTCAAGTTCATTGGCGGGATAGTAATCCTCCAGGTTGAGGGTCACCAGGCCACTGTTGGCAACGCGATTGATAATGGGTTCTTGCTCCATCATGCCTATCAAACCATTTTCAGGCTTTTTTGGTTTTGGCAACAAACTCTTTCAGGTAGGCGGGCTCAAAGAGACGAACATCTTCGAACATCCCCGATTCAAAGTTACGAAAGGCCAATTTGCCCATCGCCGCTGCGCGAGGCACTTGCCCCGGAAGGAAGCGGGCATTTGTATGCCGGATGACATCCACGCATTTTTCTGCGCCATTGCCCAGAAAAGTTATCGGATGATCGGGCAGGAATGTCGCAAAACTGGACTCGTCAACGACCAGGGGCCGTGTAGGCTCCACGACCTCCCCGGTCGGACGCAACAGGCAGGTGTACACTTCCATCCTGCGCGCGTCGATCATCGGGCAAATGAGGCCCTTCTCAATAGCTGGTTCAGCCGATGAGGCGAGTACATGCAAGGAGTCAATCGCCACCAGGGGAATATCGAGGGAATAACAAATTCCCTTGGCTGTGGCTGCGCCGATCCGCAGGCCGGTGTACGACCCCGGGCCCCCGGAGACGGCCACAGCGGCCAGGTGATTTTTTGAAATGCCGGATTCAACGAACAGGGAGTCAATCATCGGAACCAACCGTGAGGCTGTTTCCTGGGGGGTGTGTGTTTCACGGCTAATGACCAGCTCGCCTTGCTCATGCAACGCGGCAGAACACACCTGCGTGGACGTTTCAATGCTGAGCAAAAGTGCCATCAATGTGGCTGAAGAATTTTGCGATAGGCGGCATCATCAGACAGGATGCGTTTGGCTTCGAGTAACTCCTTGTCATGGTCGAAAGAGGCCTCCACGCGTCCGCGATGAAGTGCCATATGGAAACCGATTTCTTCTTCCAGCAAGGGTTGAATTTCATCCCGGAACCTGATCAGGTATCCGGCATGGTTATCGGAAATTTTTCCTTTCATGGTTTGAAGCGTGGGTTTCAGGTCTTCGGCGTGAGGATTGGCCTTTGACTCATCCAGCATGTTGGCCACTTGTGTCTCCAGGTCGGTGGTATAAACAAATTTGCGCCCTTTCAACCACGAATCGAAGGACGTGAATTCCGTGTCGCTCAACGAAAAGTTGATGAACGAGGCCGGGGGTGTGTGTTCTGCGCAGTACGCGGTGGCGTACTCGAAAAGAAGGCCAGACTGCGCCAGTTGAATGAGTGCTGAACCATACGGTGCGCGCGTGACAACAATGTCGGGATCAAGCCCTCCGCCATCGTATACGGTTCGCCCGTGCAGGGTCTTGAAAGCCTGCTTGAGGGAATCCGCAAATTTCTGAACCGTGCCGTCTTCCCTGCGGTGTGTATAGTCGATGGCCTGGATGCAGCGACCACTGGGAATGTGATAACGGGCGGTGGTGATTTTAACCTGCGCTTTGTAAGGTAACTGCCGGGTGGTTTGCACGAGCCCTTTACCGAAGGTCTTTTGACCGATCAGCACGGCGCGATCGTAGTCCTGCAAAGCGCCGGCTACGATTTCCGAGGCGGAAGCACTGCCGCCGTCAATGAGTACAACGAGTGGAGTCTCCAGGTCCAGAGGCGCATTGAGCGTCGCATAGCTTTTATTCCATTCACGAACTTTTCCTTTGGTGGAGACCACCTCTTTTCCTTTCGGGATGAATAAGTTCACGATGTTGATGGCCTCATACATGAGTCCACCGGGGTTGTCGCGCAGGTCAAGAATGTAGCGCCGTGCGCCTTGGTGCCGCAACGAATTCAACGCGTTTTCCACTTCGCGGGCGGCACCCGGGGTAAACTCCTCCATCCGGATATAGCCGATCTGGTTGTCCAGCATGCCCTGATATGTAACGTTGTTGATTTTGATCAACTCCCGCATCAGTTTGAAGCTGATCTCTTTTCCCTGGCGATCGATCGTGACGGTAACTTCGGAGCGGGGGCTTCCCTTCAGGAGCAAACTGGTTTCCCGTGTTGTTTTACCGCGGACGTTCTTGCCATCCACCCCCACTACCTCATCGCCAACGCGCATGCCGGCGCGGTGTGCCGGAAAATTTTCGTATGGATGCGTTACGATGTTGCGATTGTTGAGTGTGGTTATAAGGGCACCAATTCCGGCATACTGACCCGTGGTCTGGATACTAAAGGCCTCCAGATCTTCCTCAGGAATGAAATCGGTGTACGGATCCAGGGTTTCCAGCATCCCGACAATACCCGTCTGGACCAGCGGTTTGGGATTCACTTCGTCGACGTAGTAGGCATTGACTTCCCGAAAGAGCGTGGTAAAAATGTCAAGGTTCTTCGCGATCTCGAAATACGGGTCAGCCGCCGGGGTAAACGCCAGGAGTACAGTCGCGGCGACAACGGCAAGGCTAATCTTTCTTTTCATAACGGTTGAGTCGTTGCAAGGACGCCTGGATGGCCTGGTGGATCGTGGTGGACGGCATCACCTCCCTGGCCGTGTAAATATACGCCAGGCAGAGAGGGGTGGATGCGGTGAGGAGTGCTTTGTTGAGCCGGTAGCCCTCACGAATCCTGCGTTTTAGGGTATTCCGATCGGTCGCTTTGGAGAAAGTTCGTGCTGGAACAGTAATGAGGACCTGGTGGCGGGTACCCGGGTCTTTCCGGGGTTGGTAAAGAACCTTCAGGGGAAAGGTCGTAAAGGACCTGCCCTTCTTGAAAAGTTCTTCGATATTCCTTTTGCGGCTTAGCCGTTCGGCTTTTTGAAGACGGAAGCCCATGGCGTAAAGATACTCCTTCGCCGGGGGTGTGGGGCGGACCCTACTTGTGCTTGAAGGACTTTTCGTCAGAAACCGTGAGTTTCTTGCGGCCTTTCTTGCGGCGGGAGGCCAGCACCCTGCGGCCATTAGCCGTCGCCATACGCTCACGGAATCCGTGCTTGTTCTTTCTCTTTCGGCGGGAAGGTTGATAGGTGCGTTTCATGGTCGCTAAAAATTAAGGGCTGCAAAGATGGACAGGATTTTCCGATTTACAAAGGCCAATCCAGGGCTCGGCCCGTCTATACGAAATCACGGAATTTGCAGTAGGGTATTTGCGGAAACGGGTCTGTCCATTATCTTTGCAGTCCGTTTTTGAGGGGATAGGCCTATATCCAGACGGGACAAGGCTCTCAACAACGTGGTTTTAAGTCAGTTGTGACTTCGGTACCCGGAATGGGGCTTGATTTGAGGGAATCCTGAGAATCGGGCCGATGAAGGGTAAACGTTCTTTGAATACAATGAGATTGATAGCGGACCCGCTTTTACTCGATAGAGGGTAGGAGCGAGTTGATTCTGGGTTTGCGTTATGTGAATAATGCAGGTCCAAGACCAATGAAGCCAGAGATAAAAATGAATGCGAT
>JAYRXB010000024.1:0-2594 GCA_041917735.1 Cyclobacteriaceae bacterium | reverse complement strand
GCTTCCGTGAGGGCTTTCTTACAGTCCATCATACCGGCACCCGTCATGGTGCGGAGCTTGTTTACGTCTTGAGCACTGATTGTTGACATATTCGTTTGGTCGTTATACTTACATTCTTAAAAAAAACGTCCTGCCTCCGTAGGAGCAGGACGCACCCCCTTTCCGCCTCGGAAAGGGGCTTGGGGGAAATGCTATGCTTCCTGGACAGCTTCGTCCACGGCGCGCTTCTCGTCCTCTTCCTTCTTGAGGCCAGATTCTTCCTTGTCCTTCTTACGCTCCATCAGGGCCTCTTCGATGGCCTTGCCGATGAACTTCGTAACGATGGAAATCGACTTGAAGGCATCATCGTTGGCGGGGATCGGGAAATCGATGTTGGAAGGATCCGAATTGGTATCCACCATGGCGAATACCGGGATATTCAACTTCTGAGCTTCTGCCACGGCGATGTGCTCACGCTTCACGTCAATCACGAAGAGTGCAGCCGGGAGACGGTTCAGGTCGGTGATACCGCCGAGCAGCTTCTCCAGTTTGGCCTTTTCACGGGCAATCATCAGGCGCTCACGCTTGGCAATGTTGTTGAAGGCATCATCCTTCATCAGTTTCTCAATCTGCGAAAGCTTCTTGAGCGACTTGCGGATCGTGGCAAAGTTGGTGAGCATACCGCCGAGCCAACGCTCAGTCACGTAGGGCATGTTCAGGCGTGTTGCTTCTTCAACAATCACGTCCTTCGCCTGCTTCTTGGTAGCCACGAGCATGATCTTGCGGCCGGAGCGGACGATATTCTTGATCGCAAATGCTGCTTCTTCCAGGGCTTTCTGCGTCTTGTTCAGGTCGATGATGTGGATGCCATTGTTCTCCATGAAAATGTACTCCGCCATCCGGGGGTTCCATTTACGGGTAAGGTGTCCGAAGTGAACACCGGCTTCCATGAGCTCCTGGGTTGTGATTTTGTCTGCCATGCTGCGAATGCGTAATCGGTTAACGTTTGCTGAACTGGAATCTCCTTCTGGCCTTGCGGCGTCCCGGCTTCTTGCGCTCTACCATGCGTGAATCGCGGGTAAGCAATCCTTCCTTCTTGAGCGGGGCGCGGTTCTCGGCGCTGATGTTGACGAGGGCACGGGCAATGCCGAGGCGGATAGCCTCAGCCTGACCCTTGATGCCGCCACCTTCTACGTTGACGGTAACATCGTAATTGCCTTCGGCCTTGGCCAGCGTGAGGGCCTGCTTGACCGTGGTCTGGTGAATCTCAGACGGGAAGTACGTGGCCAGCTCGCGATCGTTGACGAGGATGGTTCCTTTGCCGGGCTTCACATACACCCGTGCGATGGATGTCTTTCTGCGGCCGATGGTATTGATAATCTCCATGTATGAAGGGAAGGGATATTAGAATTTAATGACTTTCGGTTGCTGGGCTTCGTGCGGGTGTGATGCGCCGGCATATACATGCAGGCTGCGGAACAACTGGCGCCCGATGCTGTTCTTGGGAAGCATGCCACGTACAGCGTACTCGATGAGACGCTCGGGATACTTCGCCTTGATCATGTTGGGGGTGTGCTCCTTCTGACCGCCGTTGTAGCCGGAGTGCGTGAAGATCACGCGGTCGGTCCACTTCTTGCCCGTCATCTTCACCTTCTCGGCATTGATGACGATCACATGATCACCACAATCCACATGCGGCGTGTAGCTGGGCTTGTGCTTTCCGCGAATAACCTTCGCTACCTGGCTCGCCACCCGGCCCAATACCTGGTTCTCGGCATCCACCAAAACCCAGTTCTTCTCGGCGGTGGCCTTGTTGGCGTTCTTGGTCTTGTAACTGATCGAATCCACTTGAATTAACGGTTTAACTGCGTAAAAAGGCCCTTTTTCAAAAAGGGACACAAAAGTAGACCCAATAATGGGATTATGCAAGGCCGACTTCCTTTTTAGGATCGGCGTGCCCCTAGCTGCCGCACCAAGGCAGAAAAGTCCTTCGGATACGGGGCCTCTTGCCGGATTATTACCCCATCCAAACCCTTAAATTCAAGCGAAAACGCATGTAACGCCATGCGCTTGATCAAGGGCTGCTCTTCGGTCCCCTTTTTGACCCTGAAATTCCGCTTGACGGAGGAAACCAGAAACGGCTTGCCGCCATATAGCTCGTCGCCGGTGATGGACGCCCCCAGGGATGCCAGGTGTATCCGGATCTGGTGCATCCGGCCGGTCAGCGGACGGCATTCCACCAGGCTGTGGCGGCTAAACAGCTCCAGGGTACTAAACCGGGTTTCAGCGTCCTTGCCTTTACCCGACAGTTTTACCACCCCATCCGGTTGCTTCAGAATCCGTTCGGTCACGACAACATCCTGCAGGTCATGCCTTCCATCGACTACGGCATGATACACTTTGCTTACGGTTCGGTGCTCAAACTGCATGCTCAGGTGACGGTAGGCTTCGGGGTTCCGGGCAATGGCCAGCACGCCGCTCGTATCCTTGTCGAGCCGATGGGCCACCTGGGCTTCCGGCTCGTATTCCTTTGCCATGGCCAGCAGGTTGTCCTCCTCCACGCGGTCTTCCAGCGTGGAAAGAAAAGGCGGTTTGTTGACAAGAATGTAATCCCT
>JAYRXB010000023.1:0-2601 GCA_041917735.1 Cyclobacteriaceae bacterium | reverse complement strand
CCGACAGCGTCCCGACGGCTATATTCAGTACGCTGAAAATCCTCCCAACAAATACCAGGACATCTACCCCTATGATTTTGAGACAGCATCGTGGAAGGAGTTGTGGGAAGAACTCCGTTCCGTCATCTTCTACTGGATCGACAACGGCATTACTATCTTTCGGGTCGACAACCCGCACACCAAGCCGTTCAAGTTCTGGGAATGGGTGATCGCCGAAGTTAACAAGAGTTACCCGGATGTAATCTTCCTGTCCGAAGCCTTCACGCGTCCCAAGGTAATGGGCGCGCTCGCCAAGTTGGGCTTCACCCAATCGTATACCTACTTTACCTGGCGTGTGACCAAGCAGGAGATCATGGACTACATGACAGAACTGACACAGGGTCCCTCGCGCAACTATTTCCGCCCAAATTTCTGGCCCAATACGCCCGATATCCTCCCGTGGCACTTGCAAGGGCAAGGGGAGAACATGTTCATCATACGGTATGCCCTGGCATCGACGCTGTCGGCCAGTTATGGCATGTATGGCCCGGCCTATGAGTTCTATGAAAACACTCCCGTGGAAGGGAAGGAGGAGTACCTGAACTCTGAAAAATACGAGGTGCGGCACTACGACTGGCGGAGGACGAACCGGATGACGGATATCATCACCCTGGTGAACAAGGCGCGCAAAGGCAACCCGGCGCTGCAGTCGACCTGGAACCTCCAGTTCTGCGCCATCGAAAACCCAAATCTGATCGCCTACCTGAAGGCCACCGACGACTTGAGCAATATTATCCTGGTTATCGTTAACCTCGACCCGCACCAGCGCCATTCGGGATACGTGCAATTGCCTGTGCAGCACTTGAAGTTGGGCAATCGCATCAACATCAAGTTGCACGACCTGCTCACCGACGAACAGTATACATGGACGCAGGAGTGGAACTACGTAGAGTTGGATCCGGCCAAGATACCGTTTCATGTGCTTCGGCTGGAGGTACATGACTCCCAGATGTAAGCGTTTATGGCAACGCCGCGCAAAGAACATTCATTGTGGTTTAAAGACGCTGTCTTTTACGAACTCAGCGTGCGCTCGTTCTTCGACAGCAACGGCGACGGCATCGGCGACTTCCAGGGGCTGATCCGGAAGCTGGACTACCTTGAAGACCTGGGTGTCACTACATTGTGGCTGTTACCGTTTTATCCTTCACCCCTGAAAGACGACGGTTTTGACATCGCCGATCACTGTGACGTGCACCCCGACTACGGCACGCTGGCTGACTTCAAGGCCTTTCTGAAAGAGGCACACCGGCGTGGCATCCGCGTCATTATCGAGCTGATCATGAATCACACCTCAGACCAGCACCCGTGGTTTGAGCGTTCGCGGCGGGCACGACCCGGGTCGCGCCTTCGCAACTACTACGTGTGGAGTGACACCAGTGACAGATACAAGGAGGCACGGATTCTCTTTCCGAGTGAGGAGTCGTCCAATTGGGCGTGGGACCCGGTGGCAAAAAGTTTTTACTGGCACCGGTTCTTCAGTCATCAGCCGGACCTCAATTTTGAGTCACCGGACGTGCAAGTGGAAGTCCGCAAGATTGTCGACTTCTGGCTCAAGATCGGCGTGGATGGTTTCCGGCTGGCGTCGGTGCCGTTCTTGTATGAACGTGAGGGAACCAGCTGCGAGAATCTCCCCGAGACACACCAGTTCCTTAAGAAACTCCGGGCACACATCGACTCGAAATACTCCGATCGCGTGCTCGTAGCCGATGCTAACCAGTGGCCGGAAGATGCCGCATCCTATTTCGGAAAGGGAACAGAGTGTCACATGAACTTCAACTACCCGTTGATGCCGAGGTTGTTCCTGGCGCTTCGGACGGAAGACAGTTATCCCATCGTCGACATTGTCGGGCAAACACCGGCAGCCACCGCGAACACACAATGGGCGCTGTTCCTGCGAAACCATGATGAAATCGCGCTGGAGATGGTTACCGAGGAAGAGAAAGACTACCTCTTCAAAGCGTACGCCAACGATCCGATGACCAAGCATAACCTGGGTATCCGCCGCAGGCTGGCTCCCTTGCTCAATAACGATCGGCGGAAGATTGAACTCCTTTACAGCATTCTCTTCTCCCTGCCCGGTTCGCCCGTCCTCTATTACGGCGATGAAATCGGCATGGGCGACAACGTGTTTCTTGGCGACCGTTACGGCATCCGCACGCCGATGCAGTGGAGCATGGAGGTGAATGCGGGATTTTCCGCCGCCAACCCGCAGAAACTTCATCTCCCGGTGATCTCCGACCCGGTCTACCGCTACGAAGCGGTGAACGTGGCCATGCAGGAGGAGAGCCTCACGTCGCTGGTCTGGTGGATGAAGAACGTGCTTTCCATGCGGAAGCGCCTCGATGTCTTTGGAAAGGGCGATTTACGGTTTATTGAAAGCAGCAATGCGAAGGTGCTCTCGTTTGTGCGGTCCTTCCAGCAGCAACGGATCATCATCGTCGCCAACCTGTCCCAGTTTTCGCAAGCTACGGTGCTGGATTTATCCGAATTCAAGAACTGCGATATCACCGAAGCCTTCAGTCAGAACAAATTCATGAATGTGGGCAACGGCGACTACCCGAT
>JAYRXB010000022.1:0-2778 GCA_041917735.1 Cyclobacteriaceae bacterium | reverse complement strand
GTCGGCAACGTGGTAGCCGACCGGCTCTTCGGCCATGAGATCGGAAAAGTGTTTTCAGCGTTGTTCAGCATCGCCCTTCTCTCCACCCTCAGTGCCATGACCATCGCGGGTTCACGGGTGAGCGAAGCGATGGGCGAAGACTACGAGGGCCTGCGGATACTGGCCCGCAAGAATCGCTTTGGAATGCCCCATTGGGCTGTCATCATCCAGGCGGGATGGTCGGTCTTTCTTGTGTCGGTAAGCACATTTGTCGAAATCGTCCAGTACATCTCCATCAGCTTGTCGATCTTTTCCATGCTCACCGTCGCCGGTATTTTCAAGTTGCGCCGCACACACACGGTCAGGCCGTTCCAGGTTCCGTGGTATCCGTTACCGCCGCTGATTTTTATCGCCGTCACCAGCTGGATGATCTACTATATGTTTCGCGAAGACCCCCGGATCATCCTCTGGTCGGTGGCCACCATGATTCCGGGCGCCGCCCTGCACTGGGTACTGCGCCGCAACCAACGCCTCACATAATCGGCGCTTTACTGGACGTTGATGGTAAACGTCAGGTCCAAATCTGTCTCACCCACCGTGGAGCCAGAGGCTTCGGTCTTGCTACCCGGCTGGTGCTTGAGGACAACCCGGAACGTGCCGGATCCAGCGGCGCCGGCGGATGTCCACGAAGTCAAGACACCGAGCGGCAAACCGCCCGCATCGAGGTCGACATAGTCTACTTCATCGGATCGATTGTCAATGTTGCCATCACCGGTGGGTGTCTGGAAAACTGCTCCCGTCCAACCAAAAAAGAACATGTGCTCCTGACCTTCTTCCACCACTTCATCGGTCACACTGTAGCCTGGCTGACCCGCAGTAACCAGGGTGTTGATCAGGTCGAGGGTCAGCACGTACTGCGTTCCCACGGCGAGGTCAATCTGTCCGTCGACAGCAATGTCCTGCACGCCTTCTCCGTCCGGATCCGTCGCGGAAACTGTTACCGCGGGACCGCCGCCGGTGGGTGCAAACGTCAGGATCGCTTTGGTGATGAGCTCGGGTGTGTCTTCCTTCTTCGGGTCATCCTTGGAGCATCCGGCCCACAGGGCCATTGCGAGCACCAGTGCCCCGGTACGGGTTGCATACTTCAGCATTGAATCATAGGGTTTCATAGATAGGATGGTTTGTTTTGAGTTAGAACATGTATTTAAGTGAAAAAGAAAAGTTGCTTCCGATGTCGTCGGCGTAGTACCGAAGCCGGTTCGTGTACTCCCGATAGGACGTGTTGAGAAGATTGTCCGCCGAAATCCGGGCGTCGAGGCGGCCCCGGCCGAGGTTCCAGGAATAGCCCGCGGCAAAGCCAGCCAGCACATACCCCGGGGGAGCCTCCATGAAGTCGAAGTTGTCCGTGCTGCCACCCAGCGGGTCCTCGCCATTGGCAATAGCATCCTGAAATTCCCGAACGGTGATCACCCGTGGAGCACGAAACTGCCGGGCCACCAGGTTTACCCGGGGCTCCACATAGAACTGGTGCTTGGGCACCTGGTACCGAAGCGATACCTCCACCCGGTTGGAAGGAATAAACACGAGGTAATCGTTGTTGCGGATGTCTGAAGCCTGGAGCAGGGAAGCTTTGAAATTCAATTTGAACTGCTCGCTGAAAGAATAGTCGGCTTCGGCATCAAGCCCCAGAAACAAGGCGTCGGTCTGCGTGTACCGGAAGTACGGATAGGTGCCCCGCAGCGTGGTGGTAACACCCCGGGGCTGGAGGTAAATGAAATTGAAGATCGTGTTTGCGTAGACCGTGGCCTCCACCTGGAGGCGCTCGGTGGAAAACTGGTACGTGGCGACAGCCTTCAAGGCCTGCTCCAGCTTGAACGGTACTTCCGAAATATCCATCACCTCGTTGGTGGAGTCGTTGAGCAACAAGCCGTATTCGATGGCTGCCGCACTTTGGTGTGTTCCCAGGCTGTACAATTCAGCGACGTGGGGAGGCCGCCAGGCACTGCTGAGGTTGAGTTTCACCGTATGATGAGTGCCCAGCGGGCGGGATACACCGGCGGAGACGCTGACATTGTGGAAGAGCAAGCTGGAGGTATACAACGTGTTCTTGAAGTCGAACCCGACCACGTCGTAGCTGCGGACATCGTACCGTGTTCCCAGGTCGAGCGTCCATTGGTCGAGTGTAAACTTGCCAACGGCAAAAGGGCCACCGGCTATGGAAGTGTAGTTTGGGATAAACGGAATGCGCTGCGTACCGGGCACGTTGCGGTTCTCCTGGTACATGCCGTTGAAACCAAAACAAAACTGATGCCCCTGAGCGCTGCTCATCTCATATTCCGCCTCGAGGGTGTGCGTGCGCAATTCCAGGTCGATGGCCGGCAAAGTCGACAGGTCGCCACGCCGGATGTCAAACTCCTTCCGGAAATTGGACTGGTAGCCGTATTGAAGGCGCCATTCGCCTCCCGGTCGTGTCCAGTGGCTGTTGACCTTGAGCAGGTTGTGCTTCACCTCCTGCCGTGGGGGGTTGATGTCATAGCTGAAATCGGTGGTGCCGATGGGCGGCTCGCTCTCCATGGCGGTCACCAGGTCATCGAGGTTGCTGATGGCCGATCCGCGAAGGATGCCCAGCTCGGTCTGGAAGTAGCTGTAGAAAACTTCCGCGCCAAAGGAATCGCCGTGGTATCCGGCGGCCGCGGAGAAATCCATTTCCCGTACGCCCGTGTTCGTGAGGGAATAGTCCGGTGCATGAAAATCGCCGGCTTGCTTGGCCGTACCCTGGACACGCCATCCCCACCCGTC
>JAYRXB010000021.1:0-5631 GCA_041917735.1 Cyclobacteriaceae bacterium | reverse complement strand
GCGGCAACCTCCAACTGGAAGGGGAGTGGAGCGGGTCAGCGATGGTCCTCCAGGGCAAGCCCACCAAAAACCAGCAGGGCCAACTTCAAATCGACCGCATCACCTGGACGCCGAACGCCGATGGATCGGTGCGCCAACTGTGGGAAGTCAGCACGGATAACGGAGCGAATTGGGCGGTCGCGTTTGATGGGCTTTATCGGAAGAAGTAGGCCCAATCGTTCCTAAGGTTCCTAGGGTTCCTAAAGTTCCTAGGGTTCCTGAGTTTTATGCGGCTCCTCCTGTCCATAAGAAATTCGAGCCAACATTTGGCTACTTGCAGTGGCTGGTTGTTGAAAAACGTTTGCACTCATCGATTAGAAATAATTTTCCCGCACGGAAGCCAATCAATCGCGGGGGGAATTCTATAATAGAGGTCCTTTCCTTTGAGGATAAGCTCTGCCCGGTTGCCTCGTCTATCCCGATATTCGGGTGTGGCAATGGTCTGATAGAAGATGGCTACGATATTGAAAAGACATTCCTCTTTAGGCTTTATCGTTCTTTGAAACCTGGTCGGTTGATCAAAGGATTTCAAGGGTGCTACACCATAGTCAAGTACGGATTGTTTGGCGTGGGTCATGGTGTCCGGAGGCAGGAATAGTTTTACGAAAGTGTCTGGTGAATTAGGAATTTGGGTGGAATCAGCGGAAAAATGAATCGTCAGTTCTATGGGAGTTTCGGTTTCATTAACTACGCGAGTAAAGAACACCAGGTGAGTATAATTAAAATGCTTTTTTGTGGGTCCCGTATATGGACCACCCCTTGGGAAGCTGTTTTGTATTACTATGCCATTGGTATTGCTCTCGCTGTACCATGTAGTTTTGGAAATCCCTTGCCCCGTTGCGATCGTGCAAAACAATAAAGAGTAAACTACAGAAATAATTGATCTCATCATTTGATTGTCAAAGTGTGGCACCTGCAAGGTTCAAAGTTCAAAGGCCTAGGCCGCTCACCGATTACCGCTCACCGATTACTGATCACCATTTACCATTCACCATTCACAGTTTACTATACTTAAGTGTGATCTGCCTCGGGTTGTCCTGAATGAACTTAATCACGTCCTCCAGGGTCTTCACCGGCTCATGCCAGTCCGGATCAGGGAATTGCTCCAGGGTGTGCGCGAGATTCTTCTCGGTGACGAAGCCTTCGATCACCGTGCAGCCTTCCAGCTTTCGCAGGGGCTCCAGGAAAATGTATCCGTCGAAGAACTGGTCGAGGGTGAAGTTTTCGTAACCTACGGCGTGAAGACTGGTATCGGGCAGTTTCCCAACGGGGGTATTCAGTAAGTCGAAGCCGGCTGGCTGGTTGCCCATCGCTTCCATCAGCTTCTCCATCGCGCCGTCGGCGGGAGAAACCGGGACATAGGCATCACCCACCTTCTTCATGAAGTCCTGGTGCAAGAGGATATTGAAAACCTTGCCGGGGTGATTGCGGAGCAACCGGTTGCCCAGCCAGTCCCTGTCGTAGTCGTAGAAGGTGTCGCCGTTGTATTTGTAGTAGGCATTGCCGTACCGGGTATAGGCATGCGGGGTTCCCACCAGGGCGAGTAGTTTTTCCTTCTTGGCGAAGATTTCCTTCTCAATAATATCCGCGCGGAACTTGTCGGCCGTGCCCTTGGGAAACACGGCTTTCATGGATTCAGGAGTCCGACCGGTGAAGTGCTCCCAATGATAGATGTAACTCAGGTTCAGGATCCGGAACTTCCTTGCGCCGGGCGGCAGCGAGCGGTTGAGTTTCCAGGCGGCCTTGTACACGTCGATGTACTCCTGGTAGGCCCAGGTTACATTGTAGGCATACATGATCTCCCTGGCGAGCGCTTCATCATAGACCTCGGCGTTGACGAGCTGGTCCAGCTTGTCCTGGAGTTCGCTCGCCCCGAATTCCATGCCGATGGCGTAAATGCCATTCCGGTAGAGCGCGGGCACCAGTTGTTGCACAAAGAGAAGGTTCTCCCGCACCAGGTGGTGCTCGCCAAAGAGAACCACATCGTGTGTCTTGATTTTGTCGATAACATAGTCTTCCGGCGACCTCGAATGTTTTGCCAGATAGGTGGCGGCCGTTTCGCCAGTGGATTGGGCCATGAGCTGAGAGCTCGTTATCCCGATCAGCACGACAATGCCGAGTATATGCTTCATACGCTAGCCTGCTAGTTGACGTAAGTTAATACTTCGCCGGCCAAGCCTAACGGGGACCGCTACGTGATACCTCGAACGATCTACTGATTACGGATCACCGATTACGGATTACCGACTACGGACTACGGACTACAGACTACAGACTACCGGTCACCCCTGTTTCGTCGCCGCAATCATCTTCATGAAGTGCTTATCCAGGTAGTACAGGTTCCGCTCCTCCACGCCGATGCGCTTGACGCTGGCGATCAGGTCGTGGACGGAGTTTTCGCTTTGTTCCTGCTCGAGCACGAACTCCTTCAGGAAATGGAAGGGGGCGTACTCTTTCGCTTTGTCGCAGTCGTGGACCAACTCGTTGATGGCTTTGGTCACGGTCTGCTCCAGGTGCAAGGTGTGCTCCAGGAGCTCCATCACGTTCTTGAACTCCTTCCGCGGCTCGCCGAGGGCTTTCACTTCGGCAAACCCGCCCTGGGTGTTGAGGTACTTGTACAACGACAGCATGTGCTCGCGCTCATCGTCGCTGGCGGCATAAAAATAGCCGGCAATCCCCGGCAGGTTGCGGCTCTCGCACCAGGAGGCCATATATAAGTAGGAGTGGGACGCAAACGCCTCACGCTGAATTTGGTCGTTGAATTTCTGCTGGATGTCGGGGGAGAGCATAAACAATGGTGTTTTGCCAAAGGTACAAAGAGTTGCGAGTTCCGAACTGAAAGTTCCGAGTTCAAAGTTCCGAGTTCCGAGTTATGCCAAATACCCAATACCCAAATCCCAAATCCCAATACCCAGTACCCATCTGCCAACAGCCTTCACCTTTCAGCCTTCACCCTTCAGCTTTCAGCTTTCCCCCCAACACCTTTCCCGGTTTTCCCGTATAACGTCTATGCTCAAAAACTTCTTCACCACCGCCGCCCGGGTGATCCTGCGGCAAAAGACCTACGCCTTCATCAACTTCGTCGGCCTCACCTCCGGGGTGGCCCTGGCCCTGCTGATCTTCGCCTACGTGCGGTCAGAAGTGAGCTACGACCGCTTTCACGAAAAGAGCGACCGGATCTACCGTATCCGCTACGACACCCCCAACGGCCTGGCCCTCGCCACCTCGCCGCCGCCCATCGCGCCGGTGATGAAAGACTTCTTCCCGGAAGTGGAGACGGCCTGCCGCATGTATAACCGCAACGTGAGCATCCGCCGCCCCGACCAGGCCGAGGCCTTCGAAGAGTCGGATGTATACTTCGCCGACTCGTCGTTCACGGATATCTTCTCCCTCCAGTTCGTCAAAGGCAGCCCCGAACGGGCGCTCTACGATGAGTTCACCGTGCTCATCACGGAAGAGATGGCAACGAAGTACTTCGGCACGCAGGACCCGGTCGGCCAGCCGCTGCTGTTCTCGGGCAAGCATTCGTTTACGGTGACCGGTGTGGTTAAAGACTTCCCCGAAAATTCGCACCTGCGCTTCCACATGCTTGTGCCGTACGAGAACATGTATGACATGGAGAACGACCAGGCCGCCGCGCTCATGCGCAAGAACTTCGAAATGAACTTCGTCATCAGTCACTCGTATACGTATGTGCTCCTCAAGCCCGGCGCTGACCCGGCCCGCGTCGACGCCAACATGGACGGGTTCCTGGAAAAATATGCCCAGCCGCAGCTGCGGGTAGGACAGAAGTTCACCCTGCTGCCGCTCACTGACATCCACCTTACTTCCGAGATCCTCGCCGAACCGTCGTCGACGACGTCTGTAAGCAACCTGCTGATCTTCGTGGCCGTCGGGCTCATCACGCTCCTCATCGCCTGCATCAACTACATCAACCTCAGCACGGCCCAGTCGTTCACACGCATCAAGGAGATCGGCATCCGCGTGATCATGGGCTCGGGAAAGGGCCACATCGTCGCCCAGTTCCTCGCCGAGAGCTTCCTCTTCTGCCTCGTGTCACTGGTGCTGTCGTTCGGCGTGTTCTACCTGGCGCTGCCATACCTCAACGAACTGACGGGCAAAGACCTGCAGTTCACCGAGGTGATCGACTGGCGTATGATCGGCGCCTCGGTGGCAATCCTCGTGGGCATGACAGTCCTCGCCGGCGGCTACCCGTCGTATTTCGTCTCGCGTTTCAACTCGGTGGCGTCGCTGAAAGGCGAAGGCTCGGCGGGCGGCGGCTCGCAGTGGCTGCGCAAAACGCTGGTGGTGTTCCAGATGGGCATCGCGAGCTTGCTGATGGTCGGCTCGCTGGCCATCCTCGAGCAACTCAGTTTCCTCCAAGACCGGCCGCTGGGTTTTCAGAAAGAACACATCATCACCGTGCCGCTCTTCAGTCAGAACCTCAACGGTATCTTCAACCAGCGTGACTCCGTCTACCGCGCACGGCTCCAAAGCTTCCGCGACGAGATCGAGTCGCTGACGGGCGTCCACAAGACCACGCTGTCGTCCAACGCCCCCGGCCTGGGTGCCATCTACCGCGGCGCCATACCCGAAGGCTTCACGCAGGAGGACAACCTGTTTGTGGCCAACTTCTCCGTCGACTACGACTTCAACGACACCTACGGCATGGAACTGGTGGCCGGCCGCTGGTTCAGCCGCGACTACGGCACCGATCCCGCCGAGGGCTTCGTCGTCAACGAAACGGCGGTGAAAGAATACAAGTGGGAGACACCGGAGAAGGCCCTGGGCAAAGAGATCAACCGCGAAGGCAAGAAAGGCAAGGTCATCGGCGTGCTTCGGGACTTCAACTTCACGTCACTGACGTCGCCGGTGTCGCCCGTGATCATCGAGCTGAACCCGAACCAGTTCAACGCGCTGTCGATCCGCTTCGACAACGACCGGGTCGAGCGCACCATCGACGAAATCGAGACGAAGTGGAACACCATGTTCCCGGAGAAGGCCTTCGAGTTCTCGTTCCTCGACGAGCAGCTCAACAACCAGTACGCCGCCTACACCAGCTTCGGCGCCATCATCCGCACGTTCACCGCCGTGGCCATCCTCATCAGCTGCCTTGGCGTCTACGGGCTTGTGCTCTTCGTCGTCCAGCGCAAGGTGAAGGAGATCGGCGTGCGCAAGGTGCTCGGCGCCTCGATCATGAGCATCCTCCGGTTGATCTACCGCGAATTCGTCTTCCTCGTAATCATCGGCTTCATCCTGGCGATCCCGCTGTCGTACTACCTCCTGGACAAATGGCTGGGCAATTTCACCTACCGCATCAGCCTCGATGTCCTCATCTACGGCGCTACGCTGTTCCTGCTGTTGGTCATCACGTTCCTCACCATCAGCCACCAGGCGATTCGCGCGTCGCTGGCGAACCCGGTGAAGTCGCTGAGGAGTGAGTAGTGAGGAGTGGGGAGTGGGGAGTGAGAAGTGATCGGTAATCTGTAGTCTGTAGTCTGTAGTCTGTAATCTGTAGTCTGTAATCTGTAATCTGTGGATCGTTCCAGGTGTCGACTAGGGGTTCCCCTTTAGGGGTCAGGGGTTGTGGAG
>JAYRXB010000020.1:0-14292 GCA_041917735.1 Cyclobacteriaceae bacterium | reverse complement strand
GCGGTCGTGTGGTTCGGCGTTCTTGAAGACAGTTCTATCCTTAAATCCTGCTCAGAAAATTAAGGAGACGCGGAGCGCCCCTTGCTTGCTTCAGTACTTCTCTTCCGGCCCCGGAAAATCGGAGGTCTTCACATCAGAAACGTATTTCCCCACTGCGGACGTCACCACGGCGCTCAGGTCTGCATATCGACGAAGAAATCGCGGATTAAACTCCTGTGTGATTCCCAGCATGTCTTGCATGACCAGGACCTGGCCATCCACACTTCCTGCGCCGATACCGATCACCGGGATACGTAACATGGAAGCGACTTTTTCGGCCAGCGTTGCCGGAATTTTTTCGAGGACCAATGCAAAGCAGCCGCACTCCTCAAGCAATTTGGCGTCTTCAATCAGCTTCTGAGCTTCGGACTCTTCCTTGGCACGCACGTTATACGTACCAAACTTGTAGATGGACTGCGGCATGAGGCCAAGGTGCCCCATGACGGGAACGCCGGCGCTTAGGATGCGAAGCACGGAATCCTTCACCTCACTTCCCCCCTCCAGCTTCACCGCATGTGCACCACTCTCTTTCATGATACGAATGGAGGATCGCAACGCCTCACCGGAGCTTCCCTGGTAGTAGCCGAACGGAATATCCACCACCACCAGCGCGCGCTTGACAGCCTTTACCACACTGGTTGCGTGATAGATCATTTGATCCAGGGTGATGGGCAAGGTAGTCTCATTGCCCGCCATCACGTTGGAGGCCGAATCGCCCACGAGGATTACATCAATGCCTGCACGATCAATGATGCGCGCCATACTATAGTCATAGGCGGTTAGCATTGCGATTTTCTCGCCACGCTGCTTCATGTCCTGCAACTGATGGGTAGTGATGCGCTTGCGCTCCGGGGAAGATTGTGTGGACATATCGCTTAGTGTAGGTACACGACCGACTTCTCACCGAGCACAACCGTTACGTGTTCGCTCAGCGTTGTAGAAAGCTCATAGCCGGTATACTGCGGTTGAATCGGGAACTTTGGGTGGCTCCGATTGACCAGTACCGCAACTTCAATCTTCTTTACCACCATCGAGAGAAACGGCTTCATTCCGTACGCCAGCGTCCGTCCCGAATTGAGGACATCGTCTACCAGAATAACCACCTTCTTCTTGATGAGGGATGGATCCAAATCCAACGCTACCTCCCCCACTTCGGGCGTTTCCTTGTTGATTAATACCTTGGCTAACGTTGTTTTCAAGGGGGAAACATCCCCCAGGGCGCGGGCAATTTCCCGGGCGAGCGCATAGCCTTGCCCGTCGATGCCGGCAATTACCACGGACTTCTCCGAGAAGTTGCTCTCGTAAATCTGAAAGGCCATGCGACGGATTTTTTGCCGCACCTGGCTGTGGTCCAGTACCTGTGTCCGGGTGGTTGTCATTATGCCTCGGGAATGGGTATGCGTTTGGTGTCTTTCAGGGTGGAGAGGATTACCATCGACTGGAGGTTGTCGACCACTTCAATGTTGGTCACTTTCTCCAACATAAGATTCTGATAGGACGGAATATCGGGTGAAACAATTTTAAGGATGAAATCAGCGGATCCCGTCACATGGTGGCACTCTACGATTTCCTTGATTTCGGAAATGGCCTTCATGAACTTCGATATATTCTCCTTATTGTGCCCCTTCAACGTAGCCATCACGAAGGTGCTTACCCCTAGTCCGACGCTCGCGGCGTCAACGACGGCATGATAGCTCCGAATGACACCAGCCGTCTCCAATTTCTTTACCCGCTCCAGCGTAGGCGCTGCAGAAAGCCCGATTTCCTGCGCGAGTTGGGCATTGGTGATATTGGAATTCGCCTGAAGAAGCTCCAGGATTTTCCGATCGATGGGATCAAGTTTGACCTTCATTCAGAAGAAAATTTGGTCTAAAGTAAGTAAGAAGGACGAATGGGCAATGGCTTATTGACGCACGATTCGTCGAGTCTGTACGGATGTAGACGTTCGGACGGTCACCAGATAGATTCCCGCCCCGAGAAACGACAGGTTATGACTCGACTGATTCAAGCCCGCCTGGGAGGGTGTATCCCACGAATAACTCATTTTTCCCTGGCTATCGTAAACGGTAACCGACGCTGTTCCCGCCGTCTCGGCGATCCAGTCTATTTGCAGCAAACCCTGGGACGGGTTCGGATAAGGATCGAAAATGAAATCTTCCTCGGAGAAGTTCACACAACTCCGGTTGTTGCTCTGTTCGATGTCCTTCTCTGAAACAATTTGTACGCAAACGAAGCGGTCTGCATACGCGTTGGGGTCAATCAGCGAAACGAGTGTCGTAGTCAATGCAGCTCCCGGTGGAAGGTTGGTCATAACCTGTTCGCTGATACTGGCTTGTCCTGAAAGGATCAAAGCAATTTCCACAGACGTTACCGGAATATTGCCCTTGTTGAGAATCGTTAACGACGGGCGCAGTTTCCCGGTGGCACCATCGGGGAATAAGGTAAAGTCAGTTACCTGGAGGTCAATTTCAGGCACCAGGACCTTGATGGGTTTTTTTGTGGAATCCGAACAACCGAAGGAATTCGTTGCAATCAGTTCCGTGGTGTAGTCACCCAATTCCAGGAAAGTATAAACGGGCGAAAAAGCGGTACTCGTGGCGTTTGAATTGTCGTTGAAATTCCAACGATACTGCGTGGCACCAGTGGAACGGTTCTGAAACTGAACTGTAAGTGGTGCATCTCCCCGATCCGGAGTCGCCAGAAAATCTGCAGTTGGCGATGGGTGAATGATTGGGCTGTAGTACTGGGTATAAACACATCCTGATGCATGCGTGGTGATGACCGAGACCGGAGTTGCCCCGGCCAGCGAAACAGCTACGGAGGCAGGATTGCCCGAAGCCAGCGTGCCGCCAATGTTCCATTGCCACGCATTGACCGCATCCGATTGTGGGGGCACCGACGAATCAACCAGGGTAAAGACCGCAGTTTTGTCGACACATGGGTTCTCTACCTGCAATGAGAGCATGGGCAGTGCCGGGACAATTACACCCTTGCTCTGCGTGTGGATGCACCCGTTGGTTGCGGTTACCGTCAGGGTCGTTGTATAGCTTCCCGGGGTGGTGTAGGTGTACACTGGATTCAGGCTGGTAAACGTGGTGCCTCCCATTTGCCACAGCCTGCTTTGGATGTTGCCGCTGGATATATCGGAGAACTGTGTAGGTGCTCCTACACAGGCAGGGCTCATGGCAAAATTGGCAACAGGTGATGCGCCAATAGCAACGGACTTGGTAACTGTGTTGCTGCACCCGGCATCGGACGTTGCGGTCAGCGAGACCATGTAGGAATTTGCTGCTGTGTACGTGAACGAGGGTTGCTGTTCGGAGGACGTGTTGGACAGGGGGTCGCCAAAACTCCAATGCCAATCGCTGATGTTACTGTCCAGGAGTGGCGCGGTCTCGTTTTGGAAGATGGTAGCCGAATTTGTACAGGAAAACGGTGGCGGCGCTACGGAAAAATCAGGCTGCGGAACCTGCCAGACGCGCGCCGTTTGTGCCTCAGTGGCCACGCAGCCATTGACCGCTGAAGCCGTGAGCGAGACGGTGTAATTCCCAGGTCCGGAATATGTATGCGCCGGGCTGGTTGATACGGAGGACTGACCGTCGCCAAAATCCCACATAAAGCTCAACCCCGATCCCACAGTCTGGTTGGTGAATGTGGTAATGTCACCGTTACAGGTTGCCGAAACAATGAAGTCAACGCCGGGCCCCACTTGCATCACATTGAAATTTTTTGTGGTCTGCGCGGAGCAGCCTGTAATCTGGGCTGTCAACTGAATGGATTGGTTACCCGTTCCGCCAAACTCCGCATGGAGGTCAACGGTTTGGCCAGCAGGCACACCATTAACAATCCAGTCATAGGTGACCCCCGCGGCTGCATCTACGATGGTCGCATTGGTGAATACATATTCCTGATTCGAGCAGGTCAACGGGACTGAAGGAACGAGAAAGTCAGCGACTGGCGCATCAAAGACAGGGACAGATTTCGTCGCTGCGTTGGGGCAACCGCCGCCATCCGTGCCGTCCAGGTATACGGTGTAGTTTCCCGTTGTCCCATAGGTATGGGAGACGCTCGACCCTGTGGCAACCGATCCATCACCAAAACTCCAGGCCAGGCTACTCCAGGCTGACGGGGTGGAAGGCTCAAATGAATTGGAAACAGAGACACATTTAACATCGCCGCCCAGGATACCCAACGGTGTTGTCGGGGTGTTTAGGATTGTGATGGGGAAAGTCCGGCTTTCTACACTGCCATCCGAAAAAGTCGCTGTCAAGGCCGGGAAGCGCTGGCCTTGTCCCGTATACGAGATCAACCCAGGGTCAGCCAAGGTCGAAGACTTCAAATTGCTGCCGCAAGATTCATTCGGAAAATTCATTCTTACCAGTTCTCCCGAGTTACCACCCAGTGTATAAGCACTCCAGGTATCGGCCTGCTTGACCGCGAAGATGCTCCAGGTCGACGATAAGATACCGCCCAGCGAACCAAACTCATGAACGACCGGAGCCGGGTTGCTCAGGTTTGCACCCACATCTACAGCCGCTAGGCCGCCATTCAGATCGGTAACCAATCCGTAAACACGATCACCCTCCCGATCCATCCATAGGCGATAGGGTATAAAACTGAATTGATTGGGCGGCATCGCTGCAATGGAAGGCGCCGACAACAAATCCGTGCCGTAATCCAGCCGAATCAGGTTTCGGGTATCCAATCGAAGTACAAAGGCAGAAAATGTGGTACAGGATTGAAAAGCTACCACATCCACCAAGTATCCGCCTACGGTATGGACAACCGGTGAACCCGATGGCTGGTCCAGTCCATTGGGAAATGGCACAGACGTTACGGTACCCGCTGACTCCGAAACAAGCACCACATAGCTCGTGACACCGGTCTTCACTACCTCCAACGCCCCTTCGATTCCGCCAATACCCGTTGCCATCACGGCTGAGCCCGGTGAGTTATTCTGTACAGAAGAACCCAGGTCAACACGGATCAACCTGCTGTTTTGCTGATTGTAGACCACCAGCATCCAATCGCCGGATTGATTTACAATCTTGATGGAAGTTGGATTACTCAGGAGGCCTCCCGGGTTACCCAAACTGGTTTCGGTTGGGCTTGGATTGTTGACATCGCTCCCAAAATCGATTCGCGAAATGGTATTGGAAGTATATCCAACGACGAAGCCGTGCCAGTTGCCGTTTACACGAACCATGGCTAAATCAAAGGGACGCGTAACAAGTGACTGTTTCACGCTCCCCGCCAGCGGAGCGGCAACCAGGTCACCCGGACAGAAATCCCATGCATAGGAGACAGCACCGGTGGTATTCTGAAAATGAATGTTCGAATTCAGGCACTGTGTAGCCGGATAGGACACCTGGATGTTTGAGCATTGTCCCCACGAATACACAGGCATGGCGCCGAGTATGAACAGAAAAAAACCGAAAAGAAGGGGGCACCGCCTCACAGACGAAACTATTGAGAATTCATACCGGGAATGCCGATTTAGTAACATGCAGGCCACGAAGGGTGTAAAAATACGACTCTCACACGTCAGGCACTATTGATTCACCACACGCAGCGGCACTGTCCTGGAGCGCATGTACAGGCTCATGAGAAGGGCGTCATCGCATTTGCGTAACGTCAGGGTGTCGCCCGGTACAAACGCAGACTCCCACTGACTGGCCGACAATCGCCAGGGCAACGCTTGTTCGGTAGCAGCATGACCGCTTACCCGCAATACATTGATTCCCGAAACTCCAACGAGTACCACCACCAGCGCCGCCGTCACGAGGGAAACAACCTTATGCGATCGAAGCGCTTCCATCAACATCGCGGCATAAACCAGGCAGGCAAACGGGACAGCGAAGTTTCCATACACGGGCTGGAAAGAAACGGTATGGTGTGACTTCAGCGCCAGGAGTAATGCCAGAACCACTGGTCCGAATGAAAAACACAGGAGCTGGAAAAGCACTTCACGATACTGCAGCAATGAACGCCGGCCAAGCCACAGCAGACCCGCGGGAAGAATCAGGAGTGGTAAAATTTCCAGGATGCGAAAGCCGGCAAACTGAAATCCAAATCCGAAGATCTGTACCGTCATTTGAGCTATCCCTGCCAGCACGTTGTAGCCTGTTACCTGGCCGTAGAAAACGTTTTCCGGGTCTGCCGCAGACCATAACTCATAATTGGAATTGCGCGCTGCCATTATCCCTAATCCTTCCCATCCCCCGTTACCCATCCATACGGAGAAAAAGAGTATCGCCGTCAACGCGGCCCCCAGCAGCCATCGCCAGGTGGACCATGGTCTGACCGTAGCCAGTGACACCACCGCCATCACAAGAAATATGCTAACCGTAAGGTAGTGGGTCAGCATGGTGGCTGACATGACCAGGCCCAGCAAGAGGGTAAGCCGCAAGGAATCGCGCTCTGTCTTGATCAAGCGGTAGTAAAGAAATACCGATAGCAAGACGAGAAAGGTGGCCATCGCATACGGTCGGGCCTCGCGAGAATAGATTATTGACAGGTGGTGCAATGAAAATATTCCTGCGGCGGCAAATCCAACCCCAGCGTGGAAGAGCTGTTTACCCAGGAGCATCAGCATCCAGAATGTCAATACGGAAAAACAAATGGAGAGCAGCCTGACCCCCGCCTCGGTGCTACCAAAGAATTCAGTCCACACAAAAAGCACGGAGGCATACAAGATTCCATTGCCGGAGTCCCTTTCGATGACTGCCTGACGCAAGTTTGGCCAGGACTTCAGTGCAGCAACGTGCGTTGGCGTAAAGGCGGGCTCCTGGCAAATTGAGCTGGACGACGGAAGTCCATTTGCTTCAAGCACCGATTGCTCCTCATCCATCCAGAAGGGGTTCGCGTCTAGTCCAGCGAGTCTGAGGAGGACCATTACTATTGAAAGCCCCAAAACCAGGATGATGGGTCGAATGGGCGAACCCGCACGTACCTTCTCATCGCCCGGAGTTGTCATGACTTGCCCGCGTCAAGTATCCGCCTTACCCCTTCTTCGAGGGAGATCAAGTCTCGTTGGAGTATCTTCATCATTTTTGACGCATCCGGCATCCTCCTGGTCATGTCCCCTTCTTTCAAGGGGGGCAAAAAAGTTATGCGGGAAGAAGATCCCGTCAAGCGGATGATCAACTCTGCCAGCTCCAGGATGGTCACGTTTACTTCACTGCCAATGTTTATCACTTCGTTAATCATCAAACCCTGCTCCAGGATTTTGACGGTGCACTCCGTATTGTCATCAATAAAA
This sequence comes from Cyclobacteriaceae bacterium, assembly GCA_041917735.1. Taxonomy (GTDB): domain Bacteria; phylum Bacteroidota; class Bacteroidia; order Cytophagales; family Cyclobacteriaceae; genus ELB16-189. Next base: position 6,992 of record JAYRXB010000020.1, on the reverse strand, counting down.
CAAAAGGTACGCGACTGGCTGCCGGAACCATATACCGAAATCGGTTCATTTGCCATGGCCTGACTGATGAACCGGGAGATTACGAAGTCTGTGCTTTGCTTGGGTCCGTAGGTGTTGAAAAAACGGAAGATGGTGAAGTCAAGGCCATACTCCTGTTGAAACGACCGGCAAAACGATTCTCCTACGTTCTTGACCACCGCGTAGGGAAGCCTGGAGTTCAGGGGTGTCGTCTCTTCGTGCTGGGGAAGTTCTACCGGCTCACCATAAACCTCCGAGGAACTGGAGAAGAAGACCCGCTTCACGCCGGTCTGTCTGCTCAGATTAAGCACATTCTTGATCCCTTCGAGGTCATTCAGCACCAGGACCGGGTTTTGAAGCGTCCTCTTTACGCCTACGACAGCCGCGTAATGAAAGACATAGTCGAAGGCATGGCTGGTCATTACCGCACTGATTTCATCATACCGGTTCACATCACATGGTATGAATGTGCAATTCTGGTTTTTCGGGAGTTTTGCACGGTCGCCCGTGAGGAAGTTATCGACCAGCGTCACCGAATACTCTGGATTTGTCAGGAGCCGATCAGCCAAAGAACTTCCGATAAAGCCTGCACCTCCCGTGATCAGCACCCGCGTCATGATTGAGAATGGTTGAATGGGTAAAAATACAAAAAATCTGCCCCGGTAAGCGATTGAACAATCTTCATCATCCGGTCACCGGAATACTTGCTCAGTATTTTCTCCAGTTGCGGAACAGGAATTTCATGTAGGCCAATGCCGTGCGAAGAACCTTCATCTTGGATTTTCCCGCTCGCCGATCGGAATGAAGAATCATCGGAACTTCGATGACTTTCGCCTTGACATGAATGGACTTCAACAAAAGTTCAAAGGCGCAGATAAAGCCAGGCTCCTGAACTACCTGGGTATGTTCCCGGCGGATCGCCTGGAGAAGTGAAATCGAATATACCCGGTAGAATGAACTCAGTGTGGAAACGCGGATGTCAAACGCACTGCGCAGGACGGAATTGGCGACAAAAGAGATTGTCTTTCGCAAGCCCGATGTCTTGCTGAATCCGCCTCCCTGCGCATAGACTGAAGCCAAAACAAGATCAAACTTCCACGTGGATGCCAACGCATTCATCAAGGGAAGAATCTGAAGATCGCAGGTATTATCCCCTTCCATGGTTACCACCCGATCCTGGGGTGTCACGGGCAGCGCCAGGATGTGCCCGAACCCGTTGGCAAAACATGCCCCCGGTCCCGAGTTGACCGGGTTTGACAAAATGGTTACGGAAGCCGGCGGCATTGAATTTCGAATCACCTCCACCGATTCATCGGTCGAGCAATCATCGACAAAGACATAGTGTTTGGCCTCCGAAGGAAGTACGGCCAGAAGATCGTTGCAGAGACGGCCCAGGTTGGATGCCTCGTTAAAAACCGGAACAAGGAAGTATATCATGATTTGAATCGGGCCTTTTGCCATTGTATGGTCCTCATGAGCCCATCACGCAACCCATACGTTGGCGCATAGTCAAGTTCTTTCATGATCTTTCCGATGGAAGGGACCCGACGCATCACATCCTCATATTTGCCAAAGGAGGCATATGGCACAAAATTGATGTCAACCTCGCCCCGCTTCTTACCCATAAGCTCACCGATCAGCAACGCCAGATCATGGATGGTTATCTCCTCCGAGGGATCGCCGGCAATATTGAATATCTGATTCCGGGCGCGCGGATTCGTCAGGCATCGGAAAATACCATCCACCGTATCTTCCACATAGGTGAAGGTTCTTGTCTGTCGACCGTCGCCATGAATTTCAAGGGCTTTGCCCTCCAGGAGGTTTTGAATAAACACAGATTGCGGACCTCCCCACCACGTAAGGTTTTGGTTGGGGCCGTATGAACCGAAGAACCGCATGATGGTGTATTGCAGCCCAACCTCTTCGTGGGTTGCCTGGATCCATTGCTCACCGTAAATTTTTGAAACCGCATACGCCCATCGCTTCACGGAAGTAGGGCCCAACAGGATGTTCGAATCTTCATGGTACGGAACATCCGGATTCTTGCCATAGATGTCCGAGGTGGAAGCATACAGCAGGTGCATTCCTCGCTTTACACATGATTGGGTGGCCTGGACCAGCATCTTGGAATTATCATCCAACGTCCGCAATGCCGTGCTGTACCGGGGGATTTTCTGCGAAGCCAGATGGACCAGGGCAGACCCCTCGAGGTCATGCCAGGACGATTCCTGCCGGAGGTCCCGCTCGAGGAAAGTAAATTTGGTGTGATCGCGAAAGCCTTCCAGGTTGGCCGGAGATCCGAAGCTAAAGTTATCAATACCCGTTACCTCGTGGCCTTCCGCCAAAATCCTTGCCGCGAGGTTTGATCCAATAAATCCGGCGACACCTGTAACAACAACTCTCATACGATCGGGGGCACATGAATTGGTGATGCAACTTCCAAGTAATCTTCCATGCGTGCAAAACTGCAAAAAATCGGCAATAGTAGATTCAACTTCCTATACCATCTTTACCATAGACCTTCGCATAAACGCTGTCCGCCAGAGCATAGCCTCTAAAGCGTCCGGCGATTTGTCGGATGCGAGCGCCCAAGGGCTGGCCCTGCTTCAACTGTTCATCAATCTTCTGCACAGCTTTGCGATAGGCCTCCGGGTCAAATGCGTCCAGCACTGCTCCGATGCCCTGGGTTTCTATTATGTCCGAGTCCTCTGAGATTCCCCGGGGAATAACAACGGGCAAACCCATGGCCCAGTATTCTCCATCCTTGATGGGCGTGCAATAGCGCTTGGTGGGGACAGGCTTCACCGGCGTGAGGGCAAAGTCGCCAAGCCCCAGGTAAATCGGAATCTCCCGGTGGGCAACAAAACGAACAACCAGTATTTCCCGATCCAGTCCTGCTTCCGCACAATAATGATCGATTTCTTCGTCCGCGTGATTGGTCAGCAACAGCACCCGGAAACGGCTACCCCAAAACTGGTGCGCCACAGCAAGAAAATCAAAAACCTCACGGTCGAGGTAGATTCCACCAAACTTCCCAGCGTAGACACAAACTATTTTGTCCTCGAGGCCCATTTCCTGCAGGAGCCGGGCGTTCTTTGCCTTGGCGGGAGTGAATTGATCCAGGTCCACACAGGCGGGCTTCACCAGCACCGGTGCGGAAGGTTTTCCGTATTTCCGCTGGGCATATTCCACCATCTTTTCGTTGGCAGCAATCAGGTACGTGGCACGCTGAGTTTGCAGTCGCTCGAAGAAGAAAAGAATGCGGAATGCCAGGCTCCTTCGGGTCCACGTGCCGTTCTCCACCATGGCCTCCGCATGCGGCTCGTAGCTATCGATGACCAACGGTCTTCCGGTGAGCAATGAAAGCATATACCCGATGCTTCCGGAAGGCATTGCCCAGCAATGGATAACTCCAATCCTTCTCCGAAATACAAACAACGCCAATCCCGGCAGCATCCCTATCCAGGAAAGCATGGCCCGCCAACCAAACGGGTGATACGGGTAGGGCATCCAGGCAATACCTATCTTCGCCAGTTCCTCCTTGTAGCGCGTGCGCTCTTTAAGAACCGCACTATCCTTCTCGAGTGTTTGGAGGTATATCGTGCTGCCAGCTGGCAGGTGCTTCTGCATCAGCCTCAAATACGGCAACGTGTATGTCTGGATCAATGCATCGGGCAAGCTCCAATACGTCAGGACCAAAATGTTGGCGGGTTTGCTCATCGTACACCCAAAAGCTTCAGCAGTATGACAGCAGACCGCCGGGTGAACAGGACTCCCGGATAGGCAGCGACACCTCGCACAAAGTAATCAAAAGCTAGCTTGCGGTGGTTCTTTCCCAGGAGCAAGTGCAGTGCGGCATACGTATACGCGCTGGCGACCGGCCTCCGAAGCCGTCTACCGTAGAAAAGAACATTCTGTGGATCCCCCGTAACCGCACGAACGAACACATTCACTTTTGCAGCAATCCTGGACGCATCCACATCCATGACACTTCTTTCTTGATGCTGAATAACTGTCGAAGTCACGGTATCCCCGTGGAGGAATTCATATCGTGCACTCAAGCGTATCCACAGCTCCCAATCCTCCAGGGAAGACAACGCGCGATCCTCGCTAAATGGATTCTCCATCAGTAGTTGTCTGCGTGCAAATACACCGTTGCAGCTGAGGACGTTCCCATCAAGAATTTCCATACGTACCCGGCTAATCTTTTTTCCTCCTGCGAGCAACTTTCCAAGCTCATCCCGCCTGTCAAACCCAAGGTGAAAGACCGGGGCCTGATCATGTTCCTTGATAAACGAAAATGCCGTCGATAGATGATGCGCATAAACCTGATCGTCGGAATCCAGGAATGTTACATATTCTCCGCGGCTTTGATGCACACCAAAATTTCTTGCAGCGCCTCGCTCGCCGTTTACCTTCTTGAAATACCGAACCCTCGGGTCGGCAATGCAGGCTACGGCTGACTCCGTGTTGTCTGTACTTCCATCATCGACCACAATCACTTCAAAATCGCCAAAGTCCTGCGTCAGCACGGAACCTATCGCCTTGCTGACGAATTCAGCCCGGTTATAGGTGGGGATGATGACAGAGAAAAATGGCTGAGGCATAATTCACATAGCGGTTGCAGCCCACGATTGACCCGCATGAATGGGTTCATACTCAACCGCCACACGATCAATCGAAAAGCGTGTGAGGACTTTCTTGTGCAGCGCAGCCCCCAATCCTTCATAACGGGAGGGGTTCAGGCAGAAGGCCTCCACGGCAGCAAGCATTTCTTGTTCGGTATTGTCCGGTGAAACCAGAATAATATCATTTCCATCGACCAGGTACTCCTCCAGATCTCCGACGCCACGGCACGCAATGACCGGCTTGCTGAGTAAGCCAGCCTCCTTGACGATCACCGAACTGGAGTCCAACAGAGAAGGGTGGATCAGCAGGTCGCAGGCCGCAAGGTAATCGAGAATATTTGACCGAAAGCCAAAAAACTGAACAGCGTCACCCCATCCGTTCTCTTCACACGATTTTGCGAGCGCTGCTTCGTCGGGTCCGGCACCCAGGAGCATCAACTTCACATCGAGGCCACGCCGCCTAAGCCCTGCCACGACGCGCATAGCCAATTCCGGTCGCTTGGCCTTCACCAGCCTACTGGCAGTCAGAACGAGCAGCCGGCAAGACAGTGACTGGCGGATACGCGCCACCTCGATGGGATTGGGTTTCTCATAGAAGTTGAAGTTATACGCCAGGGGTATGAATTTAATCTTCCTCCTATCTACCCCCTCCTGCTCGATCATGTAGCGACGGGCTCTCTCCGATACCACAATAACATGTCGGGCAAGCCCATACACCCACCGGCTCATCCGCATATAATTCCGATTTCCCGAAAGCACAGCTTCATTGACAACGTGCCTGCACACAATGACTTTGGCAGAAACCAGCGGTTGTGCCAGCACCGCCGGAAAAGCGGCCGTTTCGAGGTGGGCATACAGCACATTCACGCGATGCCTCCAGCAGAATCGGACCAGGTGAAAGGCATGCGCCAGGTAGTACCATGCTGCATGGCGCTTAACAAGAACACGACTGAAGACTTTTACACCCAGTGACCTGCAGTGCGCATGGTAGGGACCTTCCGGTGACTGTGTCAGGAGAAAAACAGTGTGGCCTTTCTTCTGAAACGCCTCCATCAATGACTCGGTATCCCGAGACCGGCTACTGAACGGAGCGTAAAACAATATGTTCATGACTTGGATATCAACCTCGCCGGGATACCCGCGATAACCGCATTGTCACCAAAACTGGAATTGACAAGGCTGTGGGCGCCCACTACCGTATTTTCGCCCAACTCAACTCCTTTAAGAACCGTGCTCTTCGAGCCCAGCCACACATTCCGTCGAAGCCGGACTGGCGCTGTCTCATATCCGGAATCCTGTATGCGGATGCCGTTGCCATACCGGTGATTCTGATCCCGGATGACCACCATTTCGCCCATGCTGCAATCCGATTCAATGGTAATGGACTCATGTGCCACGATAACCGAATAAGGCCCAACAGAACTATTGACCATCTTCAGTACGGCTCCTTCATCTACCTTGATATGCACCCCGCGTGAAAGGTGGCAATTGGATATTTCGCAGACCGACCGATCACAGGAAATAATCTCGGCACCAGGCCCGACATAGCAGTTGAAGCCAAGTTTCAGCGTAGGATAACGAAGGCGGAGGTGAAGAATCCGCAGGACGGAAAGAGCCCGATCCCATCGATCACCCAGGTAACGATAAAGCCTTTGAAAAAACCTCATGGCCTACTGTATAGAATTTCCGCAGGTTGCTTGCCAAAGTCTTCTTCGAGTCGCTTTCGCGCCGCTTCAGCAACTGCTGCGAAAGGTTGTGGGGTCGTATCCTGCCCCTGCCCCAGGATTTGTCTGCGAAAGGCACCCAGCCACGCACGGGCATTGCGCGCAGACTGCCGGAGCGTCACTGCGGGCTCATGGGGCAAATACATCTGCCGGGCCTGCTTCCGTTCGTTTTCAAGGACCCGGGAGAATCGGACAGAATTGCTCTCAGGGCCAACAATGTTGACAAAAGCCAGGCCCGTGTAATAGGCAATGCCGATCTTCATCGAAGTGACGCGCATGGAGTACTCCATGTCCACGATCTTAACGAGCGTATTGAACAAGCCCAGCTGAGGTATCGATTGCCTGCGAAACATCAGGCTAAGCCCGCTGAAAAGAAACGGTCTTCGGTTCTCCCGCCATTCCAGGAACCCTTTCTTGAAATCCGTGGCACGAAAGGCAAGTTGCTTCTCGCTTCGATTGACTCCATACCCGTCAAAGGCAAGAACGTCGACTTGGGGGTTAGCCAGCAAGAACGACTTGCAGGCCTGGATCGCCGGGTAATGGAAGATGTCATCATCGGTAATCACCTTGATGAGTTTCCCACGGGCCAACAGAATTGCCTTATTCAGTCCATGGCTCTCTC
>JAYRXB010000019.1:0-5607 GCA_041917735.1 Cyclobacteriaceae bacterium | reverse complement strand
TTCGTCGAAGATGAAGACGATATGACCATCGGGAGTATTCTTACCCAGAAAGGACGCCAGTTTGACCCGCTGGGCCTCCCCGCCACTCAGTGAATTGGACGACTGGCCGAGCTTTACATACCCCAGGCCAACATCCTCCAGGGGCTGGAGCCTGTCCACAATCTGCTTTTTGTCCTTGAAGAATTCCAGCGATTCCGTGACGGTCAGGTTCAGGACGTCGGAGATTGTTTTCCCATTGAACTCCACTTCAAGGATCTCGTGCTTGAAGCGCTTCCCGTGACAAACCTCGCACGTCAGGTAGATATCCGCCATGAATTGCATCTCTACCTTGATTTCACCTTCGCCTTCGCAATTTTCACACCTTCCTCCGTCGACGTTAAACGAGAAATGGGAAGGCTTGTAGCCGCGCTGCTTGCCCAGGGGCTGATCGGCATAAAGCTGACGGATGGCATCGTAGGCCTTCACATAGCTCACCGGGTTCGATCGCGAGGATTTCCCGATGGGATTCTGATCGACGTACTCAACCTGCGTAATGGTCCCAACATCTCCTTCAAGTTTGTCATAGCGCCCGGGCGATTCGGCTACCAGGCCACTCATCCGGCCCAGGGCAGGGTATAAGATTTTCTTGACCAGGGTGGACTTCCCGGATCCACTAATGCCTGTAACTACCGTGAGTACGCCGAGCGGAAACTTTACGGTAAGGTTCTTCAGGTTGTTTTCGCGTGCACCCACTACAGTGATGGAGTCCTTTCCCTTGCGGCGACGGGCCGGGATTTGAATCTTTTCTTTGCCACTGAGGTAGTCAGCGGTGTGGGTCTTCGTGTTCGGCCGAATGTCGTTGATGGTACCCTGGAAGACCAACTGGCCTCCGTGCTGGCCGGCGTCAGGGCCAATGTCAATCAATTGGTCGGCGGCCCGCATGATTTCTTCTTCGTGTTCAACAACGATCACCGAATTGCCAAGGTCGCGCAGGGAGCAGAGCACCTCCACCATTCGCTCGGTGTCTTTGGGATGTAATCCAATGCTGGGCTCATCGAGGATGTACATGGAGCCTACCAGCGCACTTCCAAGCGAGGTGGCAAGCTTGATCCGCTGGTACTCACCTCCGGAAAGGGTATTGGTAAGTCTGTTCAGCGTAAGGTACCCCAGGCCCACCTTAACCAGGTAATCGAGCCGGTAACGAATTTCCTTCAACAACCGGTCGGCTACCTTTTGGTCATGCGTGGCCACCTTGAGCGTTTCAAAGAAGGCAACCACTTCTTCAATGGGGAGCAGAACCAGGTCGGTTATGGAGGTATCCGCAACTTTAACGTACGCGGCATCTTTACGCAGGCGCGTTCCGCGGCAGTCCGGGCAAGTTGTCCGTCCGCGGTAACGGGAAAGCATGACCCGGTATTGAATCTTGTAGCTTTTGGATTCGAGGTACTTGAAAAATTGATGAATGCCGTCGAGCTCTTTGTTTCCATTCCAGAGCAGGGCTTTTTCCTGCGGTGTGAGTTCATGGTAAGCCCGATGGATCGGAAAGTCGAACTTGGCACCGGTGCGCAACCAGGGGGTGAGCCATTCACTCATCGTTTCCGTGCGCCAGGGAGCGACGGCCCCTTCGTAGAGCGAAAGACCCTTGTCGGGGATCACCAGGTCCTCGTCGATTCCAAGTATTTTTCCGAAGCCTTCGCACGTTTGGCAGGCACCGAATGGATTGTTGAAGGAGAAGAAGTTGACCGACGGTTCGGTGAACGTCATGCCATCCAATTCGAAACGGTCTGAAAAATGAAGGCGCTCCTTTCCTTCCACATAGACATGACAATCTCCGTGGCCCTCGAAGAATGCGGTTTGCACCGAGTCGGCCAGCCGGAAGACAAGGTCTTCATCGGTTGGCTGGATGGCTGCGCGGTCGACAAGAATTTCGAGCTCCTCCGCCTCTGATTTCTTTGGACCCTTCTTTTTTTCTTTAAGCGACGTGATGGCCTCTTCGATAAGTTGCACCTGACGGTTCAGCAGAATGCGCGTGAAACCTTTCCGCATGAGCAACTCAAGCTCCTCAACCAATTTACGACCCTTTTGAACCTTCAAGGGCGCGGCGATCGTTACCCGCCTGCCACTTTCCAGGCGATTCAAGGCATCGACTACGTCGGTCACCGTATCCCGCCTTACTTCCTTGCCGCTTACCGGTGAGATGGTCTTGCCAATGCGGGCGAACAGCAGCTTGAGGTAATCGTAGATTTCAGTGGTAGTACCCACCGTAGAACGCGGGTTGCGAGTGTTTACCTTCTGCTCAATGGCAATAGCCGGTGAAACACCACGGATATAGTCAACCTCAGGCTTCTCCATCCGGCCCAGAAACTGTCGGGCATAGGAACTCAGGCTTTCCACGTACATGCGCTGGCCCTCGGCAAACAACGTATCAAAAGCGAGTGAGGACTTTCCGGAGCCAGAAAGGCCCGTTACGACCACCAGTTTGTTGCGCGGAATGGCGACGCTCAGGTTTTTCAGGTTATTTACCCGTGCATTCTTGATAATGATGAATTCGCGTGGATCTAGGTCATCCAATTTCTTCACGCGGTCAGCCGGGGCACTCATGGGAGGCTAAAGGTACGGAATAGGTAAAGTCATGTGGAGGGACCGAAAATAAAAACACCATCCGTAGGATGGTGGTGATGGCTAAAGGGGCGCTTTCTCAATTATCGAAATCCGGCTCGTAGCTGGGATCCTTTCCCCGTCCGCCCCCGTCTTCGTCCTCATTTCCGTAGTCGTCGTCGCTTCCGAATTCATCGTCCCCCCCAAAATCGTCCGCTTCTTTGTCTTCCGCGCCAAATTCCGGATCCTGCGGTTTGGAGTCCACATCGTACTCCCCTTCACTGTTGCGTGTCGCGGGTATCTTTACCAGGTAGGTAGCTTCTTCCGTTTCGAGCGGAAACACGAAGATCGGTTCCTTCTTGGCGTTGTTGATCCGTGTAATGCTATTCTCGTAGCCGAGCGGATACTGCTTCTTCATGAGCTCCTTGAGGTCCTCCGACAGGTTGTCAAGGCTCTTGATAACTTTCTTCTTGGTGACGGCCATGGGTGGTTACTTCCTGCACTAATCGGGGACAAATAGGCCAAGAAATTATATAGCAGGCAAGATTTTTTTACTAATTTTTTGGGTCTTACAGTAATATTTCTATCTTTTCAGCCTAAACAAATACCACTTAACCCCCACACTATCGATACCGACTTCTACGTTACCTAACCGTGAGTCAGAATGATAGACAAAAGAAGCGGCGACAGCGAGTTACTGTCGCTCTATCAACAAGGTAACGAAGAGGCATTCGAAGTGCTGCTCCATCGTCACAAGTCGCGTATTTATACGGCCATTTACCTGATCGTAAAGGACCGTTATCGGGCAGAAGACCTGCTCCAGGAGACCTTTATCAAGGCCGTCAACACCATCAAAAGCGGGCGCTACAACGAGGAGGGTAAATTCCTTCCCTGGATTAGCCGCATCGCCCACAACCTGGCGATTGACAGTTACCGCAAGAAGCGTCGTTATCCGGAGATCGTCATGGAGGACAACAGCCGCCTGTTCAACTCCATGGAGTTTGCCGAGGACAGTGCCGAGACCGCCCAGGTGTGGCAGGACACCCAATCCAGGTTACGCGAGTTGATCAAGGAACTTCCCCCGGAACAAAAACAGGTGCTTATCATGCGCCATTATATGGACATGAGTTTCCAGGAGATCGCGGATCAAACTGGCGTTAGCATCAATACCGCCCTGGGGCGAATGCGCTATGCGCTTATCAACCTGAGAAAGAAAATGATCAAAACCCCATATGCCTATGACGAAAACGTTTACCCAAAACGATCTGATCAGGTTTATCTACCGAGAGACCACGGAGGAAGAAGCCAGCGAGATTAGCCGCGTGCTTTCTTCAGATCCGGAACTGAATCGGCAATACCGGGAGCTACTGATGACCACCAAGGGCCTCGAGAAGGCCACGTTGCAGCCACCCGAAAGAGCCGTAGAAGGAATCATGGACTATGTTCGCGGACTGACGGTAAAGTCCTAGTCGTTCCAACACTCTCCTGAAAAGGCCACCAACCCAATTCACGACCTTTTGGCCTGTTTTCTTTTCTTTGTGTCGTGAATATTCTGCTGATTCATCAGCACTTTAATACTCCCCAGACCGGAGGAGCTATTCGTTCGTACTACCTGGCGACCGCCCTGGCCAGCAAGGGTCATCGCGTGACGGTGATTACTTCTTGCGCATGTACGCAAGGTCGTCGAGAGAACCTGGAAGGCATGGAAATCATATACCTTCCAATTCCGTATAACAATCGCTTCAACTTTATGGCCCGCAGCCGGGCCTTCGTTCAGTTTGCCTGGGCAGCCATCCGAGCCGCTAAGCCATACCGAAACTATGATGTATGCTACGCCATTTCGGTCCCGCTTACCGTGGGAATTTGTGCCCGTTGGCTGAAATGGCGGTATGGCATGCCATATTGGTTTGAAGTAGGCGATTTATGGCCGGATGCGCCGATTGAGTTGGGATATGTGCGAAACCCGGTATTTCAGTGGCTGCTGTACAAGTTCGAGGCTTACGTTTATCGGAATGCATTGGGCGTGGTGGCATTGTCAGATCCAATTCGGAACGCCATTCGGGCAAAGTCACCGGGAAGCCGGATCGAGCTCATTCCCAATATGGCGGACTGCGATTTTTATAGGCCGGAATTCAAGGACGCACAGCCTAAAAACCAGTTCGTGATTGCCTACGTTGGCGCCCTGGGGGTTGCCAATGGACTTCAGCATCTTCTTGCCTGCGCCCAGGAAGCACAGCAGGCCAACCTGCCTATTCGGTTGGTGGTATGCGGAGATGGGGCCATGCTGGAAACACTGAAGGAAGGAGCATCGACACTGGCGCTCACCAATGTGTCATTCACAGGATTTGTGAACCGGGAAGAAGTCCGTGATGTGCTTCGGGAAGCGGATGCCGCATTTGTGAGTTACCTGCCCGCACCAATCCTGGAGACAGGTTGTCCGAACAAGTACTTCGATGGGCTGGCAGCCGGGAAGCTGATACTGATCAATTTCGGAGGCTGGATACGAAATGAAATTGAGCGGGAAGGTTGCGGAGCATTCATCGACCAACAGCGGCCTCATTCGTTTGTTGACCAGCTCATTCCGTACCTGAATGACCGTGAACACCTGCGAAAAGCGCAGCATGCAGCAAGACGTTTGGCGGAACAGCAGTATGCCCGGACACTCATCGGCGAGCGCTTTGCCGCCCTCCTCACCTCATGACTTGTCTCGACCGGGGAGCTTGACGACCTGGGGCTTGTATCCCGACTCCCGGAAGATTCGCGGAGCATCTGAATTGGACATAAGTTGCGGGAGAGTCACCTCAGGATGTTCCTCCATAAATTTTTCGACAATTCGCCAACCAACCCATTGCGCAATCCGACCAGGACAATCTTCCCCCACCTCAATGGTTTTGGGCCGCTCGGCAAGGAAGCGCTGCTTGATCAGGTGACTGGATGAAAACAGGACCTGATCCTGAACCAGCCTCGACCAAATCAACTCCTCGTAAGCAATGCTTCCTTCCATTTCACGGGACGAGTACCCCATGAGCA
>JAYRXB010000018.1:0-4039 GCA_041917735.1 Cyclobacteriaceae bacterium | reverse complement strand
TGGCAGACCGGAAAATGGCCCGGCGGCCACGGTCACCTGCACCTTCGACGTGGCGGGAGACAGACTGGTGCTAACCGTGCCCCTCGTTTACAAGTGGACAGACCCCGTGAAGGGTGAGCTCACCCGTCCTTTTGAAATTGTACCTCCTGTTTTTGTCAACCTCAGCCAGCCGGTGTTTGTCTTTCCCGATACGCGGCCCAAGCTGGTCAGCATCCTTGTCAAGTCGTCATCCGGTTCGCCCGTCAATGGCACAGCCAAGCTGATTTTGCCGTCGGGTTGGAAGTCTGACCCCGTGTCGGCTCCGGTGGTGCTTCCAAAGCGTGGCGAAGAAGTAAAGCTGGACTTCTGGTTGTTCCCGGCCGCCAACGGTCAAGGCTCGTTCAAGCTGATGGCACAGGTAGAGATTGCCAGCAAGGCCTATGATCGGGCGGTGCGGACTATCAGCTATGATCATATTCCGTTCCAGACGTTGTTGCCGCGGGCTGAAGCAAACCTGGTGCGTGTGGATATCAAGACGCAGGGGCACGTCATTGGCTACATCGCGGGTGCGGGTGATGAAACCCCGGCTGCGCTTCGCAACCTCGGGTACGAGGTTTGGGAGATGAAAAACGAGGAAGTGACCGCGGAAAACCTGAAGAAGGTGGACGCTGTTGTGCTGGGTGTGCGGGCCTTGAATACCAACGAACGCATTCGCTACTTCATGCCAGACCTGCTCAAGTATGTGGAAGCCGGTGGTACGCTCATCGCACAGTACAACACCAGCAACGACTTCGAGATTGACAAGGACAAGTTTGCGCCCTACCCGCTGAACGTTTCGCGCGAGCGGGTTACCGAGGAAAACAGCGAAGTGCGGATCCTCATGCCCGATCATCCGGCGCTGAATTTCCCGAACAAGGTCACGCCCGAAGACTTTAACAACTGGGTTCAGGAGCGCGGTTTGTATTTTCCGGACAAATGGGATGCGGCATACGATGCTCTTTTGTCGATGAATGATGCCGGTGAGCCGGAACGAAAGGGGAGCTTGCTGGTGGCAAAGTACGGCAACGGCTACTACGTGTACACCGGTTTATCCTTCTTTCGCGAACTTCCGGAAGGCGTGGCCGGCGCCTATAAGTTGTTTGCCAACCTGGCCTCACTGGGCAAGCAACCAAAGCCCAAGAGCGACAACGTAAAGAATACCAAATGAGCGAAGCCCCGCAGGAACAGAAGCCACCGCTGTTTGGCAGCTGGAAAGGTTGGTATTGGCTGGTCTTCCTGGTCATGGCCGCCCAGCTGGTTGTCTACCTGGTCATAACCCAGTCGTTTGTATGAATACCATTGACTGGGCCGTGCTCTTCGGTACGTTGTTGCTCATTGTAGCCTATGGTGCCTGGAAAACCCGTGGCGCGAAAAGCATGCAAGGTTACCTGCTGGGCAATAATTCCTTGCCGTGGTGGGGTGTAGGCTTGTCGATCATGGCTACCCAGGCCAGTGCGATCACGTTTCTTTCCACGACGGGACAGGCCTACGAAGACGGCATGCGGTTTCTCCAGTTCTACTTCGGCTTGCCGCTGGCCATGATCATCCTGTCGATTACCGCGGTGCCGTTGTACCATAAACTCAAAGTATATACCGCCTATGAGTACCTCGAGACGCGCTTTGACCTGAAAACGCGCTCGTTGGCGGCCTTCTACTTTTTGATGTTGCGGGGGTTCTCCGTGGGCATCACCATCTATGCGCCATCGCTGATCCTTTCAACGATTCTCGGATGGAGCATCAACGTCACCACGGTCCTGATTGGAACGCTCGTCATGGCCTATACCGTTTCAGGTGGCACCAAGGCGGTCAGCATCACCCAGAAGTACCAGCTTACCATCATCATGGCCGGCATGATCACGGCCGGAGGAATAGCCTTCAGCATGTTGCCCGACGGCATGAGTTTCGGTGACACGTTTCGCTATGCCGGAGAAGTGGGCAAGCTCAACCTGATCAACCTCTCGTTCAACTTATCGGACCGCTACAACATCTGGTCGGGATTGATCGGAGGATTGTTTCTCTTTCTGTCGTATTTCGGTGCCGATCAGTCGCAGGTGGGCCGTTACCTTGGCGGCGCCTCCATTGCCGAGAGTCGGCTTGGCCTGTTGTTCAACGGCCTGTTGAAGATCCCGATGCAGTTTATCATCCTGTACATCGGCATACTCATTTTTGTCTTTTACCAATTCCACCAGGCCCCGCTGCTCCACAACCAGTCGCTCATGACTAAGGCGATGGAGACGACGGCAAAGCCGGAAATCCTTCGGTTGTCGGATGAGTACGACGAAGTCTTTCAGCAGCGCCGCGCGAAGGCGGAGTCACTGGTAGGGGCCCTCCAGACGGGCGACAGGGCTGGCATTGACCAGGCGCGTGCCGGGTTGAAGTCCATCCAGGGCAAGGAAGCGGAGCTGCGGGCGCAGACCAAGGGAGCAATCAGCGAAGCCATGCCCGGTGAAAACACCATGGATAAGGATTATGTGTTCATCAATTTTGTGATGACTTACCTTCCGCACGGACTAATCGGGCTCCTGCTCGCCGTTGTTTTTTCGGCGGCCATGTCTTCGACTGCCTCGGAACTGAATGCGCTCGCGTCAACTTCGGCGGTGGATATCTACAAGCGATCCATCCGGCCCAACGAGACCGATGACCACTACGTGAAAGCGTCGCGCTGGCTCACGGTGGGGTGGGCGGTGTTTGGCATGATCTTCGCGTCCATGGCCAACCAGGCTGAGAACCTGATTCAGTTTGTCAACATTGTGGGCTCGTTGTTCTATGGTACCATCCTGGGAATCTTCCTGTCTGCCTTTTACATCAAGTACCTGAAGTCGACCGCCGTGTTCATCGGCGGGTTGGTGGGCGAGGCGATCATTCTGTACCTGTTCTACTACACCGACGTGGCTTTCCTGCTGTATAACATCATTGGATGCATCGCGGTGATTGTGATTGCCTTCCTGGTACAGTTCATGCAAAATTCACGCGGCGCCCACCGCGGAGAAGCAACGGTTTAAATGGGAAAATAGCCCGCAAAAGAAAGAGCCCCACCAATCCGGTAGGGCTCTCTGTCTTTAGCCTTTAGCTTTTAGCCTTTAGCTTTTAGCTTTATTTCAGCGCCTTGATGAGTTCGTCGTTCATGCGAACATAGGCTCCGTCTTTTCCTTTTTCAGCAGCGGCCTTGCTGGCCATCGCCGATTCCATAGCGCCTTTCTTGTCGCCGAGGGCCTGCTGGATTTTTGCTTTGGTGTGCATTACCCAGTAAGCATCCGGGCGAGCCGCAGCGGCGGTGGTGATCCACTCGAGCGCCTGCTTCATGTCCTTGCCATTTTCGAAATAGTAGGAAGCGGCTGCATAGAGGTTGTTCGGGCTTACTTTGGTGTTGGACTCGATCGATGCCATCACTTTCTTGTCGAAGTCAACGGTGATCGGAACCTTTACTGAAGTCTTCTCCCACATCAACTGCAGGTTTGCCGTCTTGCTGTCGGCGGAGAGATCAGCGATCTCAATGGTGAACGCTTCTACATTCTGGGCCAGGGTCTCGGACTTCACCACGGCGCGTGCCTGGTCGTTCTTCTGGTCGTAGGCCGAGGTATTGCCACCGAGGGCGATGTCCTTGTACAGGATCACGGTCCACTCTGCAGCGCCAGGGATGGTCAGCAGGAGGTACTTTCCTTTGGGAACGTCGGTGCCGGCGAACTTCACGTCATCGGCAAAGGACACGACTGTACCAGCATTGGCGCCGGTACGCCACACCTGGCCGTAGGGGGTTACGAAGTCAGCGCCTGATCCGAAGATCTTGCGTCCTTTCATCTTCGGGCGGGAGTATTCCACTTTCACTTCCGTAAGGCCGACGACAGTTGAAACCGTGGCGGCAGGGCTGGGGGCGGGCGTTACCACCTGGGCCTGGGAGGCCAGGCTCACCGCTACAAGAAGCAGGATCAGAACTCTTTTCATAATTGTTATTTTTGTTGGTTTACGAATTAGTGAGGGGCAAAAATAGGGAGTTTCAACAAGGGAAAAAATTCGGAATTTC
>JAYRXB010000017.1:0-8897 GCA_041917735.1 Cyclobacteriaceae bacterium | reverse complement strand
GGCTTCCGGGACCTTCCGGCCAATTTCCCAAGCTCGAGCCAGTTGCGGAATTCAGCTAAAAATTCAAGCCTTCGCGAACGTGCCGGCAAATCCCTCACCAACAATTTTGCCCCGATCACGAGAACGGCGCCGATGAATCTGGGCTTCAATTTTGGAATGGCTCGAAATTTCAACGTGGGTAGTGTCAAGTTTGGCAACCTCACGTCCCTGATGTACGCCAACTCGTACAGCCACGCCGAAGCCGACTTTTTGCGCTACAATTCCTTTTCCACCACCTCGGCGGAGAAGCGTTTTGAATACCGCGATGACTTTTACAGCAACGATGTGCGATTCAACATTGTGCACAACTGGACGGTTGATCTGAACGAACGTAACCGGATTGAATTCAAGAACCTATTTGTTCAGCTCGGTGAGAATGAGACCACGATCCGCACCGGAGATGACAAAATTCAGAACCCCAACTTCGACCGGATCAACTATGCCTACCACTATTTGAGCCGTACCATTTACTCCGGGCAACTCACGGGCAGCCACAAATTGGGAGATGGATCCAATAAGCTCAGCTGGATGGCAGGGTTCAACTACGTGAATCGCAATGAGCCGGACTATCGGCGGTTCCGCACCTACCGCGACAAAACGTTCGAGGGGTCGGAGGAGCCATACACCATGCAATTGCCCGCGGCGGGGAACGTGTTTGAAACAGGACGATTCTGGTCGAACCTGACAGACAAAGGATTCGCAAACTCGGTTGACTTTGAGAAGCGCTTTGGCAAGGACGAGGCCAAGCGTCAGCCCGTATTGCGGGCTGGTTATTATGCTGAGTACAAAACACGTGAGTTCAGCGCCCGTTACATCAACTATTTGTACCCGAATACGGCGGACTTTGATCAGGCTGTTGGCCAGGAACTAGCGCGTCTGCCGCTGACAGACATATTTGCTCTGGAAAACATCAAGAAGAAGGATGGCTTTGTCATCGAGGAGGGAACGCAGCCCCAGGATTCCTATACGGGCAAAAACTTGCTCGCCGCCGGCTATGTAGGAGGAACGGCACCCTTCGGCAAGTTCGATGTTACTGTTGGTTTCCGCGGTGAGTACAATGTGCAGAAGTTGGATGCTCGCACGAATGCAGCGCCGGTGGCAGTGAACAATCCTGTTTTTTCTGCATTGCCTTCGCTCAATCTTGCCTACAACCTCTCCGATCGGTCGTTGGCGCGCATGGCCTACAGCCGGACCGTAAATCGTCCGGAGTTCCGCGAGTTGGCCCCGTTCCTTTACTACCAGTTTGAATACGAAGTGGCCCTCATCGGCTCGGATGACCTGCAGACGGCAACCATTGACAACATCGACTTGCGGTGGGAGATGTACCCCAACCCCGGTGAAGTGATCAGCGTAGGTGGCTTCTACAAGCGATTCACCAACCCGATTGAAACGTACCTGCAGATTACATCCGAGAACCCCCAGTTGATTTACGGAAATGCACCCGCTGCCAATTCCTATGGTGTGGAGGTTGAATTCCGGAAGTCACTTTCGAGTCTCGGAGTTTCGAAGTTTCTTCGTAACACGTCTGTCAATATCAATGCTGCATTGATCCGTAGTAACGTGGACATTGGCTCAGCTGCAGCTAACCAGAACCAGATTCAGAACCGCCCCCTTCAGGGCCAGTCACCCTACATCATCAATACCGGCCTCTATTACTTTGACGAAGCTTCCGGCTTCGGACTGAATGTGGCCTACAACGTGTTTGGACCAAGAATATTCTCGGTGGGCGACAAGTTGTTCCCTTCCTGGTGGGAAATGCCCCGGAACTCGCTCGACTTCCAGGTTTCCAAAGTTTGGGCGAAGCGATTTGAGACAAAGCTGAATATCCGGAACCTGCTCGATGCCGCATACACCATTTACCAGGACAACAACAATGACAATGAAATTGCCACCGGCCAGGAAGCCATTATCCGTAACTACCGGGTGGGGACAACCTATACGATCGGCTTCTCCTACAAGTTTGGTCCGCGCTAGCCGAGTTTAAGTCCTTGTTATGCCAGTGCCAGACCGATAACAGACCGGTAATGAATTGGTAATTGGCCTTTGACCCACAGCGGAAGCAAGGCCCCTACTTTTGAGTCGAAATAAAACAAGTCATGAAGAATAAGCTCATTCTGTTCGCCATTGTGGCGATGACCTCTTTGCTCACCATGTGCAGTGAAGACAAAATCAACCCTGCGGCTTCAATTACACTTGAACCATCTTCGGATTCCGGTAAACCGGGTGAAGTCGTCAGCATCAACGTGGGATTCGATGCACCCAACGGCGCACAAGACCTCTATGTCTATGTGAATGGCGTGGAAGAGGACCTGATTGCTGTATCGGGTGAATCTTCGCCCTACGTCTATGAGTACACCGTACCCACGGATGCCACGATTGGCGCAACGATTGCACTTGCCTTTCAGCTGATTGATGCCAAGGGCTATCCGAGCCAGGTTGCCAATTTTCTCATTACAGTCGGGGAAACCTTGAGCGGCACGCTGACCACGCGAACGCTCGATGCAACGCAGCAGTATTTCATTAAGGGCCAGGTATTCATTCCCAATGGAGTCACCGTCACTATTCCAGCCGGTACAATCCTGAAGGGAGATAAAGTAACCAAGGCAACGTTGATTGTTCAGCCGGGTGGCAAGCTTATTTGCAATGGAGAGGCCAACAATCCGGTAGTTTTCACATCCGCTCAGCCTGTGGGCGGACGTGACCGCGGAGACTGGGGCGGTATCGTGATGCTCGGCAATGCGTGGGTAAACCAAACCGCCAAGCCGGCCATCGAAGGCATTACACCCACACAGACCTTTGGAAGCACGACGGCAGAAGGCGCCTCAAATACCACGAATGCAACGGAGAATTCCGGAACATTGCGCTACGTCCGAATCGAGTATGCCGGAATTGAATTGACCCCCAACAACGAGACCAACAGCCTTACCATGGGAGGTCTGGGCAATGGAACCACGATTGAGTATGTGCAAGTCTCTTTTGGTGGTGACGATGGTTTTGAATGGTTTGGCGGAACCGTCAACGCCAAGTACCTCGTCTCTCATTCCACCTGGGATGATGATTTTGATGTGGACTTCGGGTTCCAGGGGAACGTTCAATACGGCCTCGTTGTTCGCAACACGTTCTTTGCCGATCAATCTGGATCCAATGCGTTTGAGTGCGACAATGCCCCGAATGCAAACGATACGCCGACAGGGTCAGCAGGATACACCAAGCCTGTGTTTTCCAATGTCACCGTGCTAGGTCCGCGCGACTTCACAACAAGCTTTGGATCATCAGGGACTTCGGCCCGCTCTATATCGGGTAACTTCCAAAACGCCATCCACATTCGCCGCCGGGTAGCCATATCCATCTTCAACTCCTTCTTTTCCGGATTCCCCGTGGGCGTTCGTTTGGACGACCAGGCAACACTGGATAACCTGAACAGCGGACTGGGCAAGCACGCATATAATGTGCTGGCATCTCCCAATAACACGGTTCTGGGTACCACAACCACATCGTCCAATGTCGCCTACGCGACGGGCTTGAGCGGCGGCGACGCCAATACGGTCAAGACCTATTGGGACAGCAACAACAATTCACTGGTTAACCCTTCAGGGTCGGCACCCTGGTCGCCTACCCCGGGGACACCTGCCAATTCGGTGGATCCTTATCCGGGCCTTGGCTTGAACCAGAACATGTTCTGGGGAGGATCGTCTGCATCAACCTACCCTTCAAACCCGAATTTCACAGTGACAACGGGAACCCTGGCGACCGGCGCGAACTTTACGGACCCGAAGTTGCCCAGCTCGTTCTTTACGACGACCACCTATCGCGGTGCATTCGGTGCAACGGATTGGACGGATGGCTGGGCCGAGTTTCAACCACTCACAAAAGTCTACTAGACCAACCGATATGTAACCAAGGAAGCCTCCGACTACTGGAGGCTTCCTTTTTTATGCCCTACATTTGCTGAACTATGGTCCGCTTATTTCCATTCCTATTTCTGGTGTGTATCGCATGGAGTTGTCGCCTTGAAAAAGATTACAGAACGTCAAGCCACCTCACCGCCGAGGAGCAGGAAGCGGTTATGCAACAAGTCATTCGCTATATCGCTCGCTCCCCTGAAGGGATAGCACCCGAGCAACGGACGGAGCGTCGCTTTGATGATCACTATGCAGAACAGCGTCGGCTGCATCGGCTGGATGCCTATTACGTCGACGGTGCGGCGCATTACTTCCTGGTGAGCCGCGTGGCCCCAAGCTTGACCGAGAAACGGGTGGCCATCGGTGGCCGCCTGGAGCGTGACGAGACAGGAACAATTACCTATTACGAGGAAGTCTTTCGGACGTGGAAGATGGAACCGGATACACTGTCCAAACGCTCGCTGTTCCTTTTTGACAGAATGGTTAGGGGGGAAGACCTAACGGGTTTTTATTCCAGCAAAACCGGCAACACCGATTACATTGAGTTTCCGGACGATCGCACCTTCTTCGATACCCGCCAGCGAATCTGGAGGACCCGGTAATCAGTTTACCTTGCGCAAGCGCTCCTGGTGCAACTGAATGGCGCGCTTGATGGGTACGGTCGTGGCCGCAACTGAGTCCTGGGCTTTCTTGTTGTTCACAATTTTCTGTTCAAGGACAAGGTGTTCAAGTTTATTTGCCTCCAGTGATTTTTCCAGCTGGATCTTCTGTTGTTCATTGGTGGATAACCGTGTCGCCAGGTTCTTGTTTTCGGTGACCAGGCGCTGCTGCTGCCGTATCACGATGTTCAGGGCTTCCTGCGCTTCGTTGATTTGTGCCTGGATCTTGTCCTTGTAGAATTTGATCCCAAATTGATAAACAAGATCCTTGACGGTCTCCTCCACGATCTTGATGTCGTTGACTGTCCATTCGTCAGAACGGATGCCCATCCAGACTGTGCCTGTTTCAGCATTTCCGGAAGACCGGGCATAAAGAATACCGCTGGTGTATACAGTGCCGCCCATGGCCGGCGTTTCGATGAATTGATAATCGGACCCAGACTTGACCTTCCCCAGCGTCTTGATATACTTTGACCAGGCAGCAGACACCTCATCTCCTTTACCCTCCAGGGTGGTCGAATAGCCTTTCGCTGATTCACCCTTTACTTTCTCACTCTTCTCATTGACCGTCACCTTTTGGCCGTAAGCCGACAGTGCAAAAAATAGAACGCACGACATCGCCAACTTTTTCATACGGGATTGGTTAACTTGATTGTAAAGATCATTCAAAAATTCCAAAGATTCAGGTTTGAACAACGCAGTTCTTATTACGGGCGCCAGCGGTCTCATCGGCCGAAGGCTTACGGCAACATTGCTTCAAAAGGGATGCCGCGTTTCGCACCTCGGTCGGTCGCTCAGGCCAGGCGGGACTCCTTCATACCGTTGGAACCTGGTAAGCGGAGCCATCGACCCCAAGGCTTTTGAAGGAATGGATACCCTCGTTCACCTGGCCGGTGCCGGGATTGGCGACAAACGATGGACAAGCGCACGCAAGCAAGAAATCCTCGAGAGCAGGGTGCGCTCAACAGCAATTCTTGTGGATTTCCTGCGAACCCACGAGCACAGCGTGAAGACCGTCATAGCGGCGTCAGCGATTGGTTACTATGGCTTTGGCTCCGGCACCAGCATTTTTACAGAAGAAAGTGCTGCGGGATCGGATTTCCTCGCCTCGGTGGTCGTACGGTGGGAGCAGGAAACGGAGCGGTTCAAAGAGTTGGGCGTGCGGCTGGTGAAACCGCGGATCGGGGTGGTATTGAGCAGCGAAGGGGGTGCGCTCAAGGAGATCGTACGACCGATTCAATGGGGGATAGGTGCACCGCTGGGCGACGGCAAACAGATAATGAGTTGGATTCACATCGATGACTTGTGTGAATTTATCGCTTATACGATAGAGCATGCACACACGAGTGGTGTCTACAACGCCGTCGCACCGCATCCGGCGACGAACAAAGCGTTGACCTATGAAATTGCCCGTCAACTGAAACGCAGAATTATGCTTCCGCCTGTGCCTGATTTTGTCTTGCGGCTGATACTCGGGCAAATGGCTGACCTCGTAACCAAAGGCAGCAAGGTTGTCGGTTTCCGCACCGCGGCCTGCGGTTTTCAGTTTCGGTTTCCCGACTTGAGGGATGCCCTCGCTGATCAACTGCGGAGGCCAGTGTAAGTTTCGGGTATCCTATTTTTTTTATCTTGGTCGACTGTATCACCGAATTATGGCAAAAAAGAAGAAGAATGGCGACGAGCTCATGAAGCAGGCGCTGGAAGAGGAACACAAAATCCGGAAGGCTTTCAAGGACAAAGATTGGTCGGAGATCAAGAGCTCTGACTCGTGGGTCATTTTCAAAGTGATGTCGGAGTTTGTGGAGGGCTTTGAGAAGCTGGCCAAAATTGGTCCTTGTGTAACCATTTTTGGATCCGCCCGCGTGAAAGCAGGCCACCCCTACTACAAAATGGCGGAAGATACAGCCTACCACCTGGTGCAGCATGGCTATGGTGTTATCACCGGCGGCGGACCGGGGATCATGGAGGCTGGGAATAAAGGCGCACATCGAGCCGGAGGGAAATCCGTGGGCTTGAACATCTTCCTGCCCTTCGAACAGAAGGGGAACCCCTACATTGATCCGGATAAGCTCATCACCTTCGACTATTTCTTTGTCCGCAAAGTGATGTTTGTGAAGTACTCGCAAGGATTCATTGTCATGCCTGGCGGCTTTGGTACGCTGGACGAACTGTCAGAAGCTTTGACGTTGATACAGACAAAGAAGATCGGCCGGTTCCCCATCGTATTGGTCGGGAAGAAGTTCTGGGGTGGACTTACCGATTGGTTCAAAAAGGTGCTCGTTCCGGAAGCCATGATCCACGATGAGGATCAACAGCTTTTCAACCTGGTGGATACGCCGGAAGAAGCCGTGAAGGTCATTGACGACTTCTACGCCAAGTACCTGCTATCGCCGAACTTCTAGCGACTGTAGAAGCCTTGATTTCTTGGCCATTGGGCCACTTTTGCACTAAAATTCGCAGGTTTTGCAACTTTAATCGTAATATTACGATTAAAGAATCATGGGACTCGCAAAGACCGAAGAATTCACGTTGGAGCAGAACGACCTGTCCGCCCTGGCCAAAGCCCTGGGGCATCCCGCTCGCATTGCCATACTTCAGTATTTGATCCAACAGAAGTCATGTGTGTGCGGCGATATCGTTGACGAGCTTCCGCTGTCTCAGTCGACCATCTCACAGCACCTGATGGAGCTGAAGAAGGTTGGGCTGATCAAGGGTAGTATTTCGGGGCCGAGTGTCTGCTATTGCATCGACCCCCAGGCCTGGCTTCGCCTGAAGACATCCATGGGGTCATTGCTGGAGAGTTTCAAGGACCCAAGCTGCTGCTGAACCTAGATCACACATTAACTGAACCATATGGAAACCAATCAAGCGCAACTCAAAGAGCTGGTAAAAGAGAAATACGGACAAATAGCCGACCAGAGCAAAACAGTAAATGAGACCAGCTGCTGTGGCGCTGGCGGATGCGGCACCATGGATTATACCATCATGGCCGATGATTATTCTTCACTGGAAGGTTATGTGAAGGATGCCGACCTGGGACTAGGCTGCGGTTTACCGACGGAGCACGCCCTGATCAAGCCCGGCGATACCGTTGTTGATCTGGGCTCAGGCGCCGGAAACGACTGTTTTGTTGCACGGTCTCTTGCCGGTTCAACCGGAAAGGTGATTGGTGTTGACTTCACCGACCGCATGATCGAAAAGGCCCGGGAGAATGCCGGCAAGCTGGGCTACACCAATGTAGAGTTCAGGCAAGGCGACATTGAAAACCTTCCGTTGGGTGGCGGGGTGGCTGATGTGGTGGTGAGCAATTGCGTGTTCAACCTGGTGCCAAACAAGAAGCAGGCCTTTCGTGAAACATTCCGCGTGCTGAAGGCCGGTGGGCATTTCAGTATTTCCGATATCGTGATTTCAGGGGAGCTACCCGAGGGACTTCAGAAATCGGCAGAAATGTATGCAGGATGTGTAGCGGGGGCGATTCAGAAGGAGGAGTACCTTTCCCTGATCCGGGATGCCGGGTTCAAGAACATTCGGATACAGAAAGAGAAACGCATCGATATTCCTGACGACATACTGTTGCAGTTTCTGGATAAGACCGCCCTGGACGAATTCAAGTCAGGCAAGACGGGAATATTCAGCATTACCGTGTATGCCGAGAAAGGAGACGCTTGCTGTGCACCGGGCTGTTGTGGCAACTAAATGAATGCAGCACTGACAGGTACAGCGTGGGGTCCGCTTCGGAAAACGTTGACCCAATACCTTACGAAAAAGTCCGGTGACCGCGCTCTCGCGGAGGATCTTGCCCAGGAAGTTTTCCTGAAGTACCACGAAAAGGAGGCACAAATAAGGGACCCGGGCAAGCTTCACGGTTGGCTGTTCCGGATAGCCAGTAACCTGTTGATCGATCATTACAGGGCCAAACGCAGGTTAGACGCGCTACCCGCCGTGACAGAACAGTCATCAGATGGAACCCTTAACGCCTGCCTGGCAGATTGCCTGAAAGAGGAACTTCAGCAGCTTCCCGAGGCCTATCGAACCCTGCTGACGCAAGCCGAGATCGAAAGCGTCTCCCAGGTTCAATTGGCGGAGGAACATCAGCTGAGTTACTCGGGAGTGAAGTCGCGTGTCCAGCGCGGCCGGAGGATGCTGCGGGAACGACTGGAAGACAAATACCTCCTGGCTGCTGATTCATACGGAAACATTCTTCGTTGTGAATCAAGAACGCCAGGCAATTCGTGCCCTTCGTGTTAAAGCGAAAAGAGCGGGGGTTTCCCCCCGCTCAAGGTTGTTTAGCAGCAGC
>JAYRXB010000016.1:0-4299 GCA_041917735.1 Cyclobacteriaceae bacterium | reverse complement strand
CCATGATTTGGAGCATTTGTGAAGATTTAGGAGTTGATTATTCTGGGTCCGTAGTTCTGTATCAGAGCAGGTTCTTCGAGGATCGTTACCCGGAAGAAAACGACCGTTTTCACAATGTTGTCTTCACCGACGCAGTTCCCGATGACAGAGATGCCAGCCTGCTGTTAATGCGGGAAAGAATGCTGTCGCGCGATGATCTCGTTGCCGCTGTTTTCATCGGCGGCATGGAAGGAGTGGAAGCCGAGCATGAACTCTTCAGGCAATTCCATCCCGCCGCCAAAGTTCTACCCGTACCGTCGCCAGGTGGAGCAGCCTTGAACTTGGCCAAAGATCAAGGCTATTTCGCCGATGCGGATCTTGGTGATGTGGACTTTGCGCAACTTTTTCACACGCACCTCGCATTGAACATTCAAGGTGCAGTGAGCTGAATCTCCTCTGCCGATTCACACGAGCCATCAAAGGATTCGTCATGCCACGGAAAGTCTTCTATAGCTTTCACTATCAACGCGACAGTTGGCGCGCCTCCAAGATACGGAATATTGGTGTTGTGGAGGGTAACCAGTCGGCAAGCGATAACAAATGGGAAGAAGTGAAGCGAGGCGGCGAAGCCGCAATCAAGCGCTGGATTGACGATCAATTGCAAGGACGGATATGCACAATTGTTCTGGTCGGCGCCGAAACGGCGAATCGCCCCTGGATTCGATATGAGATTGAGCAGTCATGGAATAGTGGCAAGGGACTCTTGGGGATACGAGTCCATAAGCTGCTGGACCACAACCAACAACCATCAGTTGCCGGGGCTAATCCGTTTGACTCATTTACCTTGAACGACGGTAGAAAGCTATCCACCGTCGTCCGCATGTACGATCCACCGGGGGCCACCAGCAGCGCGGCCTATAACCACGTCAGTGACAACCTGTCGGGCTGGATTGAAGCGGCGATCGCTGCTCGCTAGGAAGCCAGGCCTCTCGTCAAAACAACGACCCAGTGCACATGGGGCGCCCATAGAGCTCCGAGATTTGCTTCTGGAACTGGGTCTGTCCTCCGTAGCTAGGATGCCTTACGCAAATCACCGGTACGGAATCCGTGATGCGATGGGCCGCAGCGGCGGCATCGTTACCGATGGCGACGATGCGAGAGGGGCGTAGCAGGACGATGAGCTGTTGGAGCAGTTCTTCGCCGGCTCGCCTCTCACGTGCGTTGTGCTGCCGGTTGGTGAAAGGATCTCCTGATTCATGCGGATGAAGAGGGAAGACGTTCCAAAGGAAGATGCGAGCATCAATGTGTTCCAGCATGCCCCATATGACCGCTGCGGTTCGCTCGGCTACAGCACCGCCTGTCGTCGGCCGCTCGACGACCTGGTCGAGATTCCAACGCTTAACGTGCTGGCTTATGTGAACGTCGTCGGTCAGGGCTAACCCAGTGCGGCGCCCCCCGCGGTATCCGAGGTCTCGTCCGATCCATATCGCGTCTACGGGTTCCTCGCTTGCACGACGCAACATGGCAGAGAGGGCGGCGGCACGACGACGCGGTGCGTCGCGCCGATCATGAACTACACAACGATCAGAATACGGATTGAAGCAGTCTTCGAACTGCAGCGAAGCAACTGCTTCAACGAATGGGTGGATTTTCATTTTTCAGACCCAAGTGGCATGTATTTGATGGTGCGTTGTTCTCGATTTCCAATGATCCAGCCACCTTGATTTGCCTTGAGTTGGCGAAAAACGGCATACCCCTCCAGGATTGCCTTTTCCCAGAGCTTCAGCGGGCATTTTTCAACTTCGTAACCATTCACAAACTCACCAATGGTCTTGAGAATCCCAAGTGAAACCTTTTCCTGGTTCTCGAAGAAATTCAACTCCTTGGCCCTGGAGAAAATCCAGGCCGCAACCCCTTCTTCAACGACGATGGCCCGACCACTGTCCTGCTCTTCATCGTATTTCGAATTGCTCTTTCGCTTGTGCTTGATCAATGCCCGCATCACAGGCGACCAGTGCAAGATTGCTGCATAGGCAAAGTGAAAAACGTCATGGAACCGGTAGCCATCATGGTCGGCAATGTTGTCGGTCAGAGGGTCACCAATGAATACACCCTTCCATTGGAGATAACTTTTGCCACTGCCTCGTTGGTTGACCCGGATCTTGAAGTCTCTGGGGAGCTGTTCTTCGATTCCAAATTCACTGTCGAAATCAAGGCCGACCAGATCATCAGCCTGCGGCTCCATGAACGCGCCGCGAGCTTTCCGGAGATTGCCGCGAGCCACCTCAGAGAACGCAAGTTCGGCCGCATGAATTGCGTCCAGATAGGCCCGTGCGAAAACAATCAAATCGGTGCGAGCAGGTGGGCTTCCCAGTAGTGTCGCCGCTGACTGCCCCAAACGTACCAAGGTGGTGTCCAACGAAGCAGTCGCTGCGACAGGCACAGCGATGTAGGCCAACGCACCTTCCGTGATGTCACTTGCCGCGCCCACATTCTTGAAGTTGCCGTGGTTTGCTGCTTCTGCGAAGATCTCTTCAAGAGGAATCTGCAAGCGCCTGCAGATTGCAGCCAAATACCATAGCGTGTCGCCAAACTCTTCCTCTGCCGCTTTCTTGAAACCAGGGTAGGCCGTTTTCTCCCGGACATGCTTTTTGGCCGTAGCCATTATCCCGCCGACTTCTCCGTAGAGACCTTGGAGGACAGGATTGAAGTCATTCGGATTGAGCACGTCTGTGGCTGCAATTTCTGCAGCGTAGTCCGAAAGTAAGAGAGAGCCTTCCTTTTTCATCGATCACCTGCGAAGAGTCAGCCATTCGAATGGTGCGCCCTGATAACCACCCACGTCAAAGCTACGAATCCATTGTTCAAGGTTTACAATCAGTTGTGCATCGTCAAAGGTGGTTAGGCCTATTCCAGTTTTACATAGAGGGCGGCCTTGCTGGTCTTTCAGTTCTTCGGGAAACTCTGGCCCCGCTCCTCCAAAATACACAAAATCATTGCTGATTAGAACCCTGTTGACCCCCGTATCGCGGGCGACATGGTCAGGGTTGAGCGAGCCATCGGTGCGGGAGTGAAATGAATCGCGCTGCTGCCAGGCGGCCCCTGGCGCGGCCCTGAAGTAGATATTGTCCCCACAACTTTGCTTCCGACTGCCATTGCGGTACGGCTTCTTGGATTCAAACCGTGGATCTACGCCATATTCGTCAAATGTCATCGCCTCGGTGACACGCATCGCGTACACGAGATGCCCACCTCGTCGAACAGTTCGATCATTACTGCCGCTGCCGACTACCCAGTCACCGATGTCAGCGCCTCGGCGGATACTGGGTTTGCAGGTCGCAAGCGTGCAGTATCCGTAGAAGGGATTGGGTGCGAAACCACTGTCGTACCGCACCACGTAGGAGTGAATGCGCGCCATCAGCAGGGATGCCGCTTGAGTGGAACCGGGGCGCAGGCGCCGCCGTCAGGATTTTCCCACGAGTCCTTCCCGTTGATCGCATCAATGATTGCATCACCATTCCAACCGACCAATGCATCGGCATATTCTTTTAGTGCATCTGGAAGTTCACACTCCTTCTCGCCATGCTCCCAAACACCAACAATACGCTTACCCTGTTTGGCCGCATATTCGATTTCCCAGTTCACCCAATCGCTGTCCTTGGTCTGAGGGGAAACGTAGCAAATGAACACTCCAGCCCAGTTGATGGCAGGCGCGAGGATCTGCGTCTTTATGTAGTGCTCATCTGTAGCATTGTTGAATTTTCCTGTATGGATGGAGGAATCCCTGATTTCCATCCCCTTTGGAGCCAACAGATCCTTGAGCTTTTGGAGCCCGCGATCGTCCTTATGGACATGGCTGATAAACATATTCCTTTTCTCTGTCACCTGTCACCTCCAAAGTTTTCACATGGTTTGAAGATCGTAGCCGCTTCTGCTAAAAGGTCGACGACAGAACGTTCTATCACGTAGCGCGCCGGATTCTCGCCGACCGCCAGGGCATGGAAATGCGCCTTGCCGCATTCGATCTTGGCGTTCTCCTTGTCGCGCAGGTCGTCGGTGAACAGACTGCTCTTGGTCTCCACGACGAAGTACAGGCGCTGCGTGCCGTCCTGCTCAACCAGTACCGCCCAGTCGGGGTTGTAGCTACCAAGCGGCGTCGGCACCTTGAACCAGCCGGGCAGTTTGGCGTAGAGCTTGATGGCTTCGTTCTTCTCCATCGCGTCGGCAAAGTCGCGTTCGGTGGTGGAGTCGTACACGACGTGCTCGTAGATGGACTTCTCCGTGTCCATCAGCATGTTCTTGAGGTAACCGGTCAGCTCT
>JAYRXB010000015.1:0-2315 GCA_041917735.1 Cyclobacteriaceae bacterium | reverse complement strand
GCCGATCACATGCCCCTTGCCGCCTATTGAGAAGCCAACTGCCTCCCATCGTGCGCTGCCGGGGAAGTCCAGCTTCGCCGACCATTGCTCCGTGGCAGGATTGAAAGACCATACCTTGGATGATAACTCGTTCGTGGCTTTGCGGCCGGAGACCACATATCCCTTGCCGTTGATCGTGAAGGCAACGGCACCTTCAACGGCCATGGCGGGGTCATCATTTCCGATTCCGGTTGAAGTCGACCAGGTATTTGCGCCGGGATCATACCGCATGATGAGATGTTGAAAGCCCATATCGTATCCAAGGCCCACGAACGCCTTGTCACTGTCGGTCATGGCAACCATGTTGACATACGGCGAGGTGGTGCCAAAACTGCCATAGGAAAAGTCTGCGATGGATTCCCAGGAGTTGGTGGCTGGGTTGTATCGCCAAAACGGTTTCGGAATAGCAAGGCTGCCCGGATCTTCTTCACCTGCGCCGAGGTAGCCAGCGGTACCCAGCGAAAAAGAGACCGCGTCTTTGCGTGGAGAACCGGGTACATTGGCTACCTGCTTCCAGGGTCCCAGCAATTTGAACAGTCCGGTCGACGCCGATTGTCCGAAGATTTCAACCGTGATGGATACCTCACTGTCGAACTGGCCCACGAATTCAGGCAGTTTGATGGTTAGCTCGGAAGCGGTTGCCGCGGTTACCTGCAGGGTATAGGTTCCTGCCTTCACCGTATTGTTGGCGGGAATCGGGTGGAAGTTCATGCCCTTCAACTGAATCGTGGCGGATCGTTTGCCTTCGGCGGGGGTGAAGCTCGACAGCTGAGGTGGTGAAAGTAAAAACGGCTTGGGGGCTGTTGCCATCTGGTTGTTGGTCCGGACGGCCACTGTGCTGCTTACCGTGTTGACGCTTTGAGGTACAGTCACCGAGAGCTGTGTGGCTGTGGCGGTCGTCGCTACCGTCTGAACCGATCCAAAGTAGACGGTATTCAACGCAGCCGTGGTATTGAATCCTGATCCATTGATCTTGATAACGTTGTTCCAGCTTCCCGTTTCCGGCGTGATGCCGGTGATAATCGGTGTATCCCCGGTCGGCTTTGGTGTCGGTTGCTGGTCTGAACTGGTGCACGCCACAAAGGAAAACAGGGCTGACCCAGCGATGAATGCAAATGTTTTCATGGCCTATCTAAAGGTAGCAATATCGCCGCATACAGAAGAAGTTCAAGAGGCGAAACTGTAGGAAGTTGCCCGGTGCCTTGAATCCAGCAGCTAGCTTCTCGTATTCGCCGTCCGCTCGATCTCCTTCAGATTTTCCATCTTCTTGTTGCGGAGGAACCCGGCGATGTCTTCGAAGTGTTCTTTCACCCGCTTGTTGCCAAACTCGAACACCTTGTTCGCCAGCCCGTCGAGGAAGTCGCGGTCGTGGGAGACGAGGATGAGCGTGCCGTCGAAGGCGCGAAGGGCGTCCTTGAGGATGTCCTTGGATTTGATGTCGAGGTGGTTGGTGGGCTCGTCGAGGATGAGGAGGTTGACGGGCTGGAGCAGGAGCTTGATCATGGCCAGGCGCGTGCGCTCGCCACCGCTCAGCATCTTCACTTTCTTGTCGATGTCGTCGCCACCAAACATGAAGGCGCCGAGGATGTCCTTGATTTTGGTGCGGATGTCACCTTCGGCGATGTGGTCGATGGTCTCAAACACCGTCAGTTCGCCTTCCAGCAGCGACGCCTGGTTCTGGGCGAAGTATCCGATCAGCGACCCGTGGCCGAGGGCACACTTGCCGTCGAAGTCGACTTCACCCATGATGGCTTTCACGAGCGTACTCTTTCCTTCGCCGTTCTTGCCCACGAAGGCAATCTTCTCGCCGCGGGCGATGGTCAGGCTCACGTCGCGGAGCACCACGTGGTCACCGTACTTCTTCGTCAGCCCGTCGATGATCACGGGGTAGTTGCCCGAGCGAGGGGCCGGGGGGAACTTGATGTTCAGGGCGCTGGTGTCGACCTCATCCACTTCCACGATCTCCATCTTCTCCAGCATCTTCACCCGCGACTGCACCTGCAGGGTTTTGGAGTAGGTGCCCTTGAAGCGGTCGATGAACTGCTGGATCTCGGCGATCTGCTTGGCCTGGTCGTCGAACTGCTTCTGCTGCTGCTCGCGGCGTTC
This sequence comes from Cyclobacteriaceae bacterium, assembly GCA_041917735.1. GTDB lineage: Bacteria > Bacteroidota > Bacteroidia > Cytophagales > Cyclobacteriaceae > ELB16-189. The sequence continues at coordinate 170 of JAYRXB010000015.1, read as the reverse complement.
CTTGCGCAACTGGAGGTAGTGGGTGTAGTTGGTCTTGTAGTCGTAGATCCTCCCCATGGTCACCTCGATGGTGCGGTTGGTGAGGTTGTCGACGAACGTTTTGTCGTGGCTGATCACGATCACCGCCTTGGCGTTGTTCTTGAGAAAGTCCTCGAGCCACTGCACCGACT
>JAYRXB010000014.1:0-8595 GCA_041917735.1 Cyclobacteriaceae bacterium | reverse complement strand
GTTTTCCTCGCTGGTAGCCAATAAGTCCCTGTCTTTTGAAGATGCGCTTCGCCTGGTAGCCAAGCGGGCGGCGGCCATGCAACGCGCCTGTGAACTGAACCCTTCTACCATGGCTGCCATCCTGGGCCTGGATGATCAGAAGGTGGAAGAAATTTGCGCCTCCATCCAGGAGGAAGTTGTTGTGGCCGCCAACTACAACTGCCCGGGCCAGCTGGTGATTTCCGGATCGATGAAAGGCATAGACATTGCCTGTGAGAAACTCAAAGCCGCAGGGGCCAAGCGTGCGTTGCCCCTCCAGGTCGGCGGCGCATTCCATTCACCCCTCATGGAGCCCGCCCGTGAAGAACTGGCCAAGGCCATCGAGGCAACATCCTTTCACGCTCCCATCTGCCCGATCTACCAGAACGTCAATGCCAGGCCATCTTCGTCGGTCCCCGACATCAAGCAGAACTTGATTGCCCAGCTGACTTCACCGGTTCGCTGGACACAATCCGTACAAAACATGGTTGCAGACGGCGCTACCACCTTCATCGAGTGCGGGCCGGGCAAAGTGCTTCAGGGACTCGTGAAGAAAATCGCTCCGCAAGTCGAAGCGATGTCCATCTAGACCTGATCGCGAGTTGCCTTTGGTACGCCCACTTGCCACGCCCTTTATGGCGTGGACCAAGAATATAAATAATGGGGGTTCCGGGCGTTAGTCCGCTCGCTTAACTTCCAATTGATCCGCACACCCCTCCAGCAACTGACTTACGGTCATTCCGCTTTCGGGATGCCTGAGATTGGAGGCGATTTCATTCAGCGGCACCAGCACAAACCGCCGCTCAGCCAAGGCGGCATGCGGAACCTGCAGGTCGGGTGTTCGAATGACCTGGTCGCCATAGAAAAGAATGTCGATGTCGATCGTTCGGGGCTCCCATCGCGTACCCCTGACACGCCCCAGGGATGCTTCAATAGCGAGCAGCGTCTGGAGCAACAGTGCTGGTTCCAATTTTGTATCGATGGCGATAGCCTGGTTGAGAAAGCCCGGTTGTTCGGTATTTCCCCATGCCGCTGTTTCGTAGATCGACGACTGTGCTACCACCGCTCCGGCAAGCAGCTCGATGCGTGTCCGTGCGGCCAGCAGAAATTGTTTTCGGTCACCCAGGTTGGAACCCAAAAGCAGGTATGTGCGTATTGACATCGGGCGGTATTGCCCAAAGGTAAAATTGGTACCTTTGACACCGAATTTATTCCTATGAACTTTTTGAAATCTTTCCTTGCCTCGTGCCTGGGTTCTCTGGTAGCCATTGCCTTGTTGCTGTTCCTGACGATTGGATTCCTGGCCGGCTTGTCCGAGGAAAAAGCCGTCCAAGTAGCGGATAATTCCGTGCTTCACCTGCGGCTGGAGGTTCCCATTACCGAACTGGAGCTGGAGGACCCTCTGGCAGAAGTCTTTCCGCAGGTCGCCGACCAGTCCCTGGGCCTTCTACGGATTCGCGGGGTGATTGAACGGGCCAAGGAAGATCCCAAGATTGAAGGTATCTACCTCAATACAAGCATGCTCATGACGGGATTTGCGTCGCTCCAGGAGATTCGAGCCGCCATTCTCGACTTTCGCTCCTCCGGCAAGTGGGTGGTGGCCTACGCGGATTTCTACACCGAAGGTGCCTACTACCTGGCGTCGGCGGCCGACAAGGTTTACATGTATCCGGAAGGCCAGGTGGAATTCAATGGCTTGTCCACGGAGGTTATGTTCTTCAAAAAGCTCTTTGATAAATTGGAGATTAACCCCCAGATTTTCAGGGTAGGGGATTTTAAAAGTGCGGTCGAGCCGTTCATGCGTGAATCCCTGAGCGAGGAAAACAAACTGCAGCTCAATTCGATCCTGAGCTCCGTCCACGGCGACATGCTGGGCCAGATTGCCGAGTCGCGCAAGATTCCTGTCGAGCGACTGAAAGAGATGGCCGACCGTATGCTTGTACAGGACGCTGCTTCCGCGATGAAACTGGGCTTGATTGACAGCCTGTACTACGACGACGAGATCAAGAACGAACTACGGGCACGGCTCAACCTCGATGAAGAAGACCGGGTTCCCCTGGTGCGGTACAGCCAGTACAAAAAGACGGTGTCTGGCTACAGTTCTTCCAAGAACGAGATTGCGGTGATTGTTGCCGACGGCGAGATTGTACCCGGCCGGTCCGACAACGGCTTGGTGGGGTCAACGACGGTGGTAGACCTGGTACGTCGTGCACGCACCAATGACAACGTGGTTGCCATTGTTCTGCGGGTGAATTCGCCGGGTGGCGTATTCCAGGCCGCTGACCAGATGTGGCGTGAACTTGTCCTGGCGGCGGAAACCAAACCGCTGATTGCGTCCATGGGCGATTACGCGGCCTCCGGTGGATACTACCTGGCGATGGCTTGCGACACCATTGTTGCACAACCGAAGACCATTACCGGATCGATCGGAGTTTTCAGCGTACTTTTTGATTTGAGCAAGTTTCTGGACAACAAGATCGGAATTACCTCCGAAGAGGTGAAGACCGGTGATATCGGCGAGTTGGTGACGGTCACCCGCACGCTGTCAGACGCGGAAAAGGCCATCTGGCAGCGTCAGACCGATAACATCTACGAGACCTTTACCAGCAAGGCTTCTGAAGCCCGGGGAATGAGTCAGTCGGACCTGAAGAAGATCGCCTCCGGCCGGGTATGGACCGGAGCGCAGGCCAAGGAAAACGGCCTTGTCGATGTGCTTGGTGGTTTTGAAGATGCCGTGCGTATTGCCGCCGGGCAGGCGGGGGTGGGCGACGACTACAAGTTGCGTTACTATCCGCAGCCGAAGCCGTTCGTCGAGCGGCTGATGGGCAACCTGGAAGAGGAGGTAAGCCAGACCATGTTGAAGCGCGAATTAGGTGTTGAACAGTACCAATGGCACCGGCAATGGGAGCGATTGAAGAGCTACCAGGGCACGCAGGCCCGGATGCCCATCCAATTCCAGGTACAGTAATTTGAAAATTCGGCGATTTGAAAATTTGAAAACTGGATAGTGTTTTGGCTGCGCGCTATTGGATAGCCACCAACTCGTCTTTTCAAATCCTCAAATTCTCCCATTTCGCTTTGCTAAAGAATTTAGTAATTTGGGAACCCCATGGTTCCCCAGTTGATTTCTGACCACTTTGAGCCTATGCACATCGACCTGGTGTTCAGGGAGTTGGGTGATCGGTTTGGGTTCAATCAAAAAGCCTGGCGCAAGAAATTCGAGGAGTACCTTTCGCGGCAACCGCGTACGACCAGCGAGATGGATGCCTTCATCAAGTTTGGCAACAGTTTCATCAACCCCGTCCTGAACAAGATCCTGTGCCGCAATGCCTTGCACGCCACATTCGTGAAGTTGCTCTTCTACATCGTCGAGAAGAACAGCGTCCCGGGCAAGAAGAGAGTGGTGTTCAAGAATTAGAATTACGTACTCAGACACCCAGACACCTGGACACCTAGACACCTAGGCATCTAGACTCCAAGCACCTTAACACTTCAGCACCTCAACACCTCAACACCTTCCTACGCATCCATCAGCGCAAGCTCAGGATAGTCCACCCGCTGGCAGATTTCAGGTACATCCTTGTTGTCCACCCTCCGGTTCGTGATCATCTTGCTGATGGTGTACGCTTCCAATTCAGCGTCGGCGATGGGCTCGCACAAAGCCAGCACATCTGCTTTTGTCAGCAGCGGATTGAGCCAATCTTTTTCATAGGCCCGGGGGAGTATCACCGGCATGCGTTTCTTGCTGTTGTGGATCTTTTCCAGCAGCGGGTTGGCCCGGGTGGTGAGCACGGTGTAGGTGTCGCGCATTTCCCCGGTTGACTTGTCGGTCCACGACGACCACAGGCCAGCCAGCGAGAAAATCTTTTCGGTGCGGTGATGGATGAAATAGGGGTACTTGATTTTGCCTCCCTTGAACCAACGCCATTCGAAAAAGCCCGTGCAGGGAATCAGGCATCGCTTGCCCTCCCTGGCTGAATCGCGAAACGCCGGCTTGTCATACATCTCCTCGCTTACCGCGTTGAGTGTTCGCATCCGGATATCGCCAGCCTCCTCGGGCGACTTCGTCCACCAGGGTATCAGCCCCCATTGCATCCGTTGGAAGGACCGGGGCTTTGAAGCAGTCAGTACAGGTGCATCGCGGAAGTCAAAGCCATTTTCATAAAAGGTAGGCGCAAATGGAATCGCGTCGAGGATATTCTCATACCGGACGAGAAGTTGTTCCATGCTGGCCGTATCCTGCTTGTGGTAACACATCCGTAAGTAAGTTAGTAAAATAGATGTAGTTGAAAGTGGCCGGAATGCTTAAATTCAAACCGCTGCATGATGGTATGAAGGTCCTCTCGTTTCTGGAGACATATTTCCTGGCAAGGCTCACCGTGTCGGGCGTCTATCATTTCCGCGCCCGCATGCTCGTGAAGTTTACCATCGTGTCCATCCTGTTTGCGCTGGGCTACCTGGTCAACACCTACTTCACCGGGTTCCTGGCGGCGCGCTACGGGATGATCCTGGTAACAATCTTATTCATAGCGCAGCTGTTTGTCCTTCGCCAGGTAAAGGATCAGTTCTGGGTTTCACAGTTTTTTATCCTCGTGTGCTGGCTGACGGTCATCCTCCTGACCGTGTTTTCCGGGGGCATAGGCTCGTATGTCCTGCCCTGGTTGACGCTCATTCCTGTGTTGGGCCTGATGCTGCTGGGGCAACGTACGGCGGTGGGATGGGGGATCGCAAGCATCGCCACCGTCATCGGATTTTATAAATTGGATGGCGCCTATTCCATTTCACCAGTCTGGCAGGCACCACAAAGCGACTTGCTCACCGCATCCCTGGTTATTGGATTGGTGGGAATCATTCTCGCCCTAACGTACGTTTTTCATGGCCAGGGTTTGATACTCCTCAGCACCATCCAGGAGCAGCGGGAAATCATTGAGCGGCACAATGCGGAAATAGCTACCCGCAACGAAACGCTGGAAGCAGAAGTGGACCGGCGGACGAAGGAACTGCTTGACTATAACCAGCAACTGGAGCAATTCGCCTTCATCGCCTCACACAACTTGCGCGCCCCCGTGGCCACGCTGCTCGGGCTGGGTCAGCTCCTCGATGTGAAGCAACTCAGTGAAGAAGACAAACAGCAAATCAGCGCCAACATGATCGCGTCGGCGCGGGAGCTCGACCGGGTGGTCCGCGACCTGAGTACCATCCTCGAAATGCGCAAGTCCAGCCACGAACTCCTGAGCCGGATGGACCTCCGCGAGGAAATCAGTCTGATTCGGGTAAGCCTGGAACGCGAGCTCACGGAGACCAACGCAGCGATGGAAACGGATTTCGTCGAGGTCGAAGCCATCCAGACCGTCCGTCCCTTGATGGACAGCATTCTGATGAACCTGATCAGCAATGCCATCAAGTACCGCCACCCCGACCGCCTCCCGAAAATTACCATCCGTACACGCCGGGTTGGCGGGGAAGTCTGCCTGTCGGTGACCGACAACGGGCTGGGCATTGACCTGGATACCTACGGCGAGAAGATGTTTACCCTGTATGGTCGTTTCCACAGCCACGTCGATGGCAAGGGCCTGGGACTCTACCTCGTCAAGACCCACGTGCAGGCCATGGGTGGAAGAATCGAAGTGACCAGCGAGCCCGGTGCTGGAACAACCTTTTCGGTGTTTTTGAAGCAATAGCGGGTCTCGAATAAAATTGTCAGGAAAACCAGACAAGCCACCTGACGACTTCCCGACTATATTTATTCCCGGAGACGGCACAAAGCGCCGGAAATACAGCGTGCAACGCATCAATATTCTTTTGGTTGACGATGAAGTGCTGATCCGGCAGGGCGTACGTGCCTTGCTGGAGAAGGAGGACTTCGTGGATGAGATTTACGAGGCTGGCAATGCGGACGAATTCCATGAAGTGGTCAATGCCAAAACGCTCGACATCATCCTTCTCGATGTCCGGTTGCCGGGGGTTAAGGGCCCCGACCTGCTCGGCAGTGTGATCAACCGCCCGATGCCGCCCCGGGTTATTGCCGTCACCGGGATGGAAGGTGTAGAATTGGTGATTAACCTGTTGAAGGCGGGCGTCAGTGGCATTGTGTTCAAGCTTGACGGCTATGCGGAAATTTCCCGCGCCATTCATGAGGTGATGACTACCGGTCACTATTTCCAGGACAAGATCACCCGCATCATTGAGATGAATGCGTACCGGTGGGACCATGTGCCGCCCGTTTCCTTGTCGACCCAGGAGAGTGAATTGATCCAGGTCATCAGCAGCGGGCTGACCACCAAGGAGGTGGCTCAAAAGATGAAGATGTCGGAGGCTACGACGGAGACGTACCGTACACGCCTGTTGAAGAAACTGGGAGTGCCCAACACCGCTGCCCTGCTGGCTTATGCGTACCGCAACGGGATTTTATGAGCCACCCGTTGGGACGCGGTAGGTGAGTCGCGCGAGGAGACCGCGTTCGCCCGGCGCATATTCGAGGGGAGCGCTGAGGATATTGGCCCGCATGCGCAGGGTGTTGTTTTTGGTATTGAGCACGGTAAGGAAAGAGGCTATCTTGGCAAAGGCCGTTCCGTCGTCCTCCACTTCGATGGAGAGGACGGGCCCGGACCAGGAGACGCGGAGGTGGACATGCCAGGCGGAAGAGTGTTTGATGGCATTGTGGATGAGTTCCTGGATAATGCGAAGGAGGTGGATGGCATCTTTGTCGGGCACGGCCGGTTCGAGTCCCGATTGGTGAAAGTGGATGGTGCCGCCGCCGGGGCGCTCCATGTTTTCGCACAGGGTGCGGATGCGGGTTTCAAGGGAGTCGGTGGGTGCGTTGACCGGCATGAGGCGGCGGGAGATGCGACGGACCGATTCGACGACGTCGATGAAGTCGGCGTTCATGCTGGTGATGAGGGCTTCGGTTTCGGCAGGGTCGCGTTTGGCCCGGTCGAGGCGGTCGAGGTAGAGGCGGAAGACGGAGAGGCGCTGGATGAGGTCGTCGTGGAGTTCGGCGCCCATTTCGGCGATGATCTGTTCGGTTGCGTCGAGGGCGCGCCGCGACACCTCCGCGTCGAAGGCGGCCTGGGATTTGAAGAACTGAAACATGGGGGCTCCGGGTTTTTTGCCAAAGATGGCACAAGGATCCGAGCCGGGGAATACTGCAATGCACATCGTCATGAAATCCGTACAAATCATTAGTTTCCTGGTGCTGGTGTCAGTGCCCGCATGGGCCGGCGACAGCAAGGTGGATTCGCTGAAGCAGCTGCTGGAGCAGCACACCACCGCCGATAAGGCCGAAGTCTTGTGGGGCATTGCCTACGAGTTGTTTGATGTCGACAATACCCAGGCGTTATTCTATGCGGACCGGGCGTATCATGAAGTGTGGAAGCGGGGAGACAGCCTGCAGATTGTTAAGGTGGGGACGACGTATGGGCAGTTGTTGCGGAGGATGGGGAAGGTTGATCAGGCAATTGAAATTTCCTCCAAGATGTTGCCAATTGCAAAGCGCCATGAGTACAAAAAGTACTGGAGAATGTTATTGAATTCGTTAGCAGTATCGTTCATCAATGGAGAGGATTTTGCCAATGCCCTTGACAAACTCTATGAGTTGAAGGACTTTGTTGAAGCAGCAGATGACCAGGAAGGCCTGCTTTTGGCTTTGAGCAATATCTCACTGCTGATGTACAGGTTGGATGACTTTGATCAAGCAATTGCCATTGGACTACAATCACTTAGGTTATCACAACAGATGGGTCATAAGGGATATCATGCGAGCGCCTTGACCAATATTGGTGCTGCGCACATGGGACTCAAGAATTACGATAGTGCAGTGTACTATATGCTGCAGGCATTGGAAGAAGCAAAGACTTACCACGGTGCGTTGGTTTCGCAAAATTTTCAACAATTGGCTTTATCACATTTAGAGCTGGGAAACTATGACTCTGCAGCCCACTATGCAAATCAAGGGGTTGAGAAAGCACGAACTGAAGGGCATGCCTGGAGTCTTGCATTCTGCAATATTTACTTGTCAAGAATAGCGTTGTTGGAGAATCGAAAGAGAGAGTCAAAGGTTTATCTGGATCGGGCCACTAATCTGGCTCAGACTACGGATTTCCCTTTGCTGGAGTTGGCAATACTTAGACAAACGGGACGATATCAAGCCGCGATGGGTAACCTCGATTCAGCCATGAGCGCACTAGATCGATTTCTAGAGCTTAGTGATTCTATATATAGTGGAAAGAAGTCAGTGGCAATCCGGCAGGTACAGGTGAAATATGATGAGCGAGAGAATAGAAAAAGAATTGCGCTTCAGTCTGATTTGTTAGAAGTTCAGCAGGGGTATTTGAATCAGCAGCGGATATTGATAGTGGTGGTGACGTCATTTTTGCTCATTGTTAGTCTCTTATCCTTCGCCCTTTATCGGTCTTACCGCATGATGAAACTGATCAATAGGCAGTTGGACCAACGGGTAATGGACCGAACGAAAGAGCTGTCGAAGCACCGCGATGCCCTGCAGCATTTGATAGATGAGGAAAATGGCCGACGCAGCAGGGCCACGGCGGAGTTGATGGGCATGTTTAGCTCGCTACG
>JAYRXB010000013.1:0-4927 GCA_041917735.1 Cyclobacteriaceae bacterium | reverse complement strand
TCCCGGCGAATGTGGTCTCCAGTCAAAATGCCCAGCGCGCCTATATCCTGGGATACAGCCTCGCGCTCCGGGCCGATCTGTCCGAAAACTTCATTGTGACCGCTTCCTACAACGACACAAAAGGAAGGGTGCGTTCCACGCCTTACGAAACGCCTTTGGATCACATTCCTCCGGCTTTCGGGCGCATTGGGATACAGTTCAATAAGAAGCGCTTTCGCTCAGAATTGTTCTCCAACTTTAGCGGTTGGAAGCACATCGACGAGTATAGCAGCAGTGGTGAAGACAACGCCCAGTATGCACCGGCGGTGGGTATGCCTTCGTGGTACACCATCAATCTCCGGTTAGGCTACGAATTGCCCAAAGGGTTTACCCTTCAGGCCGGGGTCGACAATCTGTTCGATCTACAATACCGCACGTTTGCGTCTGGCATCAACGCCGCCGGACGAAATATCTTTGCAACCATTCGTTTCAAATTCTGATCTTGCCACCATGAGCCTCAGCAACCTGGTCCACCGTATCCGGCAGTTCCGATCTGTTCACCATTGGGTTGGAATTGCTTTGGTGATCTTCATGATCATCAGCAGTGTAACCGGGTTGCTGCTCGGGTGGAAAAAGCAGGTGGATCTGCTTCAACCCCCTACGCAGTCAGGTGGCTCTGTCAACGTTGCTGAATGGGTTAGCTACGAGACGGTTGTCCGCAATGCCAATCGTGCGTTGGATTCTATCCGCCATGAACAAGTAGGTATTGAACGCATTGATGCCCGTCCTGACAAAGGGATTATCAAAGTGGTGTACCTGAATTACTGGGAAGTACAGATCGATGGCAAGTCAGGCAAAGCCCTGTCGGTTGCACCCCGGCATGCCGATTGGGTTGAACACCTGCACGACGGATCCATTTTCAGCGAAGGATTCAAACTCATCTACACCAACTACATTGGCTGGGGTCTTCTGAACATGTCCATAACGGGGTTCTGGCTATGGTACGGCCCCCGACGGATACGCGCCGTAAAGCACTTGTCCGAAAAATAGCTTAGTGGGCTTCGAGCCAGTTCTTGCCTATCCCCACCTCCACTTCCATCGGCACATCCATCAAGACAGCGGTTTTCATCAATTCAATCACCCGGGGTCTTACAAATTCTTCCTCTTCTTTGTGAAGGTCAAAGACCAATTCATCGTGCACCTGCAAGATCATCCGGGTCTTGAGGTTCTCCTTTAATAGCCATCGATGAATATTGATCATCGCGATCTTAATGATGTCAGCCGCACTGCCCTGTATGGGCGCATTGATGGCATTTCGCTCCGCAAACCCGCGCGTGGTAATGTTCCGCGAATTGATGTCTCGCAGGTAGCGTCTCCGGCCCAGAATAGTTTCGACGAACTCCTTCTCCCGCGCGTGGTTGATGGTGTCGTCCATGTAGCGCTTGATACCGGGGAATTCGTGGAAGTAAGACTCGATGATCTCAGCACCCTCGGTCTTTGAAATGCCAAGGTTCTGCGACAAGCCGAACGCGGTACTTCCGTAGAGAATCCCGAAGTTCACTTCCTTGGCCTTGCGGCGCATGTCGGGAGTCACTTTATCCAGCGGCACACGGAAGACCTTGGCTGCCGTGGTTGCGTGAATATCCCGCTTGTTGCGAAATGCCTCAATCATCGTTGCGTCTTTGGCAAAGGATGCAGCGATCCGCAACTCAATCTGTGAATAGTCCGCCGACATGAACTTGAAATTCTTGTCGCGCGGCACAAAAGCGCTGCGTATCTGCCGGCCTTTTTCAGTGCGGATGGGAATGTTCTGCAGGTTGGGGTTGTTGGAACTCAGCCTGCCGGTCGCGGCTACCGCCTGGCGAAAGTCGGAGTGAATGCGTCCATCAAATCGGCTGATCATCCGCGGAAGCGCATCGAGGTAGGTGGAGCGGAGTTTCTCGTATTCGCGATACTCCAGGATTTTGCTGGCAATAGCATGGTCTGGGGCCAGTTTGAGCAAAACGTCTTCGCCCGTTGCATACTGACCCGTCTTGGTTTTCTTTGCCTTATCCAGCAGCTTTAGCCGATCAAAGAGGATTTCTCCCAACTGCTTGGGGCTGCCGATGTTAAACTCCACCCCGGCCAGTTGGTAGATTTCCTTCTGCACTTTCTCGCTATCCTTCCGGAGCGCGTCCGACATCCACTTCAGTGTCTCTTCATCCACTTTTACCCCTTCCGCTTCCATGGAAGCGAGCACGTCTACCAATGGCATCTCGATATCACGCGAAAGCAAGGAATGACGTCGTGCTTCCAGTTCACGCTGAAGCCTGGGGCGTAACTGAAGGGCCACATCAACGCGCTCCATAGCCAGAGTTTGGGGATCTTTGTCCGTTGAAAGCTGCACGCCCAGGTACTGGTTTGCTACAATAGCCAGGTCATGTGAGGCTTCGGGTTCGATGAGGTAGTGCGCCAGCATCGTATCAAATACAGGGCCCTTCATCTGAACGCCAGACTTCTTCAGCGCCAAGAGCGACGCCTTGATGTTGTGTCCCACTTTCAGGATTCGCTCGTTGGCCAGTAGGATCGCAAAATCTTTCAGCTGCGACACCTCTGCAAAATGGGCCTCCCCCGGCGTGGCACAAAAAACGATACCCGTAATCTGAAAGTCAAAGTGCTCTGCTTCGTCCGTCAGTACCTCCACGGCCAGTTCCTTGCAGTCCTTCCACTTCTCCAGCAGGCCCTTCTTTTCTTCCTTGCTGATGGATGAACGACGACCTTCCACCATCCGCCGCTCACCACCCTCGGGTGCGGCAGATCCAAACATCGACAATTGTCCTCCGGAAACGGCCGACAGCGGGTTCGCGTCAGCAACGCTGGGTGCTCCGGCGGTTTGGAAGGCCCGTGCCATCATGGTTTTGAACTCCATCTCCTCGAAGATTGGAGTGAGTACGGCCTTGTCTGGACCTTTGTATTCCAGTTTTTCCGGATGATAGTCTATCGGAACGTCGATCTTGATCGTGGCAAGCTGCTTGGAGAGGATTGCTTGCTGACCAAACTCCTCCACGCGCTCCTTGAGCTTTCCCTTCAGTTCAGCAGCATGCGTGACCACATTCTCTACCGTGCCGTATTGCTTGAGCAGTTCCGCTGCCGTTTTGGGGCCCACCCCCGGAATACCGGGAATGTTATCCGATGTGTCGCCCTGGAGCCCCAGCATATCAATGACCTGGCTCACATCCTTGATGTCCCACTTCTCGCAGACTTCCTTTGGTCCCAGGATATCCACTGAATTGCCCATGTAGGCAGGCTTGTAGAGTTTGATGTGTTCCTCTACAATCTGCCCAAAATCCTTGTCCGGAGTCATCATGAAGACTTCAAATCCGTCGGCAGAGGCCTTCTTGGCAATCGTGCCTATGATATCATCCGCTTCAAACCCTTCCATTTCAAGGATGGGTATGTTGAAGCCGCGGATAATATCCTTGACAATCGGAATTCCTGTTCGGATATCCTCGGGTGTTTCCTGGCGTGTCGCCTTGTAGTCTTCAAACATTTCGTCACGAAATGTGGGACCCGCGGTATCGAACGCTACAGCTATGTGTGTGGGCTTCTGCTTTTGAAGCACTTCCAGCAGCGTGTTGGTAAACCCAAACACCACCGACGTGTTCATCCCCTTGGAATTTATTCTCGGGTTCTTGGTGAACGCAAAATGAGCCCGGTAGATCAGGGCATAGGCATCCAGGAGAAACAGTTTTGGCTTGGCAGCGCTCATGAGGCGAAGATAGGCAATCGGGTCTTTCGCGGTTTCAGTAATCACACGTTATCTTCACTTTATCAAACCTGAATTCATGAACAATCCGTTGGAGTATTTTCTTCATTGGGAGAAGTCCTTTCCCGGGGATATAGTCTTCCGTCAGGCCAAGGGAGCCGGCTGGATCACCTGGACCTATCAACAAGCCGGAGAAGAAATTCGGCGGATGGCGGGTTTTCTCGAGGATCTCCAGCTTCCTCCCCATAGCAAGATTGCCATCCTGTCCAAGAACTGTCCGCACTGGGTAATGGCTGACCTTGCCATCATGATGTCCGGGCACGTTTCAGTTCCGCTTTACCCCACGCTGCCTGGTGAGACCATCCATGAAATCCTGGTGCATAGCGAAGCCCGTGCAATCTTTATCGGAAAGCTCGACAATTTCGCATCGCAGCAATCGGGCATACCCTCCATCCTTCAGGTGGGCGTAGAGGCCTATGGCATACAAGTCGATAACAGCTGGGAAAAGATTGTGTCCGCCCATCCGGCGATTCGTGTGCCTGCGGCAATTCGCGGTGATGATCTCATGACCATCGTATACACCTCGGGCACGACAGGCAAGCCGAAGGGCGTGATGCATGTGTTCCAGTCCTTTCACACGACCCTATCCGCGGCGCGCCAGGCGATCCCGTTCCCGGAGCGGCCCATGCTGTTTTCCTACCTGCCGATGAGTCACATCGCCGAACGTATCGGCATAGAGACCATGGGGCTCATGCTGGGGGCCCAGTTTTCATTTGCTGAAAGCCTCGACACGTTTGCGGCGAACCTGGCCCATACGCAACCCGACTATTTCTTCGCGGTTCCACGGATATGGTCTAAGTTCCAGGAGAAGATTCTTGAAAAAATTCCTGAGCCACGCTTCAGTCGCCTCATCCGGGTTCCGTTGGTTGGCAACTTGCTTAAGTCCATGCTGAAAAAGAAGCTTGGACTGTCCAGGGTCCAATTGTGCTTTTCGGGTGCCGCACCCTTGAGTAAAAGTCAGCTTGAATGGTGGCAACGACTTGGGATTACCATTTTCGAGGTCTACGGGATGACCGAAGATTGCGTTTATAGCCATTTCAATTCCCCATCTGCCCATCGGTTCGGTACCGTTGGCCAGCCACTACCGGGCCTCAAGCGAAGGATCGGAGAGTCAGACGAGATCTGCGTCAAGTCAGAATGCCT
>JAYRXB010000012.1:0-7370 GCA_041917735.1 Cyclobacteriaceae bacterium | reverse complement strand
CGCGGTGCAGCCCGCTACCTGAAGCAGTGTAATCACTATTTCAACAACTGGATCTATGCCCTGCAATCTTACCAGATGGGGGCGGGCGGTGTGATGCGCGCCGTCGGCGATAAGGACCTGGGGTCTCGCCACATGGAAATCAACGCCGACACGTATTGGTATGTTAAAAAGTTTCTGGCGCACAAGGTTGCGTTTGAGCAGGTAGCCGGAAAGCCTGCCCTTGAAATCTCAGTGATCACGGATGCCGGAGGAAAAACGCTGGCCGATCTGGCACAAGAGACTTCGGTGCCGGAGAGCGATCTTCGGGAGGTAAACAAGTGGCTGAAGGCTGAGCGGATTCCCAAGGACAAGACGTATGTTGTTATAGTCCCCCGGGGTATTCCGGTTTCGGGATTTGGTGTATTGACGGTTGCTGCAGCACCACAGCCTGTACCATCCGTGCAGGAAGTGAAACAAGCTGCGCCTGTTGAAGTAAATGGTATACCCGTGATCCAGGCCAAAGAAGGAGAAAGCCTGTCGGTTCTCGTGGCACGCGCTGGCATAAGCCTGAGCCGATTTCTGAACTACAACGAAATGGACATCGACCGACCGATACGCCCAGGGTCCTCCTATTTCCTGGACAAGAAGAAGAAGCAGGGGCCCCAGGAAGTGTACACCGCAATGCCGGGCGAAAATCTTTGGGAAGTCAGCCAGCGCTTCGGGGTTCGCCTGAAGTACCTGATGAAATACAACGATGCAAGGGATGCTTCCGGGGAACTCGGTGGCGCACCCGTTTACCTGTCGTACCACAAGCCATCAGTACCGCGGTCCGTGCCCGACAGTGCGGTAGCGATCCTGGATGATCAGGAGACATTTGACTGGGACGTTACCCTTGCGCCGACGCAAGAGGGGTCCTTGACCGCATCAGCCGTGGAATCCCAGAACCAACCGGTGGCAAGTGCAATGCCTGCGCGTTCGCCTGGAGTACAAGTTTCGGAGGCTGCCGTCCATGAAGTGAAGCCATCGGATACCCTGTATAGCGTGGCCAGGCAATATGGCGTGACCATACGCCAAATCATGGAATGGAATGGGAAAAAGGACTTCAGTCTCGCAGTCGGCGAAAAACTCCGGGTTGCCGGCCGGTAAGCGAATTGCGCAATTTCCAGTAAATCCTTACGTGAGACTTTTCATGCGCTGCAGACCAACCCCTGAATCTGCAGAAAAAAGATAATTTTGTTCGTTTCGTACCTGAACCGAACCTTTGCCCAACATGGACAATAAAAAGCCGATCGACCTGGTGATGCTGGTCGATGACAATGACACCGACAACTTTATCAGTAAACGCATCATTGAAATAACCGAATTTGCCAATCGGGTGGAAGTGAAGAATTCCGGCAAAAGTGCCCTGGACTACCTTGCCGAACATGAGAACCGTCCCGAGAACCTGCCCAACATCATTTTCCTGGACATCAACATGCCGGTGGTGGATGGATTCGTATTCCTCTATGAGTTTGAGAAGTTCCGCGAAATTGTTCGCACGAAGTGTAAAGTGATCATCCTTTCCAGTTCAGACAATAAGCGTGACATCGACAAGATCGTCAATAACAACTACGTCATTAAGTTCATCACCAAGCCCCTGACGGAGACCTCCCTGGAAGAGATTCGCCGCAAAAACATGTGATTTAGTACCGTTTCGTATTTTTGCGGGCTAAACACACTGTTATGACGTTCATTTCCTTTCGCCGGATTCTGCCGGTTCTACTTTTGGTGCTGGTTTCAATACTGGCCGACGCCCAGGTTGTCAAAGTAGACTCTACTACCAATTGGAGGAGGTCTATCAAGGCTGGGCTAAACATCAACCAGGCTGCTTTTTCAGGAAACTGGAAAGGTGGTGGTGTGAACTCCTTCGGCTTCAATACCCTCTTCAATTACAAGGCTAACTACAAGAAGGACAAGACCACCTGGGACAATGAAATAGACTTTCTCTATGGCATGGTCAATAACGAAGGCCAGGGGCCGCGCAAAACCATGGATCGATTCTATATCGACACCAAGGTGGGTCACAAGATCTCCGATACCTGGGACGCCTTTGTGGGACTTAATGTGCTCTCGCAGTTTGCGAACGGTTATAAGTACGTCAAAGATGCGAATGGCGTGGAGCAAGGACAGCTGATCTCCGAGTCGTTTTCACCCATATTCATCACCATGAGTTTGGGTATGGAGTGGAAGCCGGTGAGTTATTTCAAAATGCGATTTTCTCCCGTGGCACCCCGGGTCACCATTCTTCGGCAGAATGACGGCCGTTATGTTGCCGTAGACCCGGTGGCCCCGTATGGCGTGACCGTTGGCAATCCCGAGCGATTTGAGTGGTATGCCTTCAACCTGACCGCAGACCTCGACAAAGACATCGCGAAGAACGTGAACCTGAAGGCACGGTATATGCTTTTTGCCAACTACCAGACGCTGGAGATAAACAAGGTAGACCATCGCGTTGACCTCTCCCTCACGGCAAAAGTTGGCCGCTTCTTCAACGTCAACCTGGGCGGTATCTTCCTCTATGACTTCGACCAGGATGCCAGCCCGCAATACAGCCAGGCTATCTCCCTTGGATTCCTCTACACCTTCCAGAATTTTGCCCAGAAGTAGGATTGGTACAATGACCACACAGAAAACCCGGTTCGCCGGGTTTTTTTATTTTTGACCATGATCACCATCCGCCGCACGCTGACAGACGATATCCCCCCACTACAGCGGCTGGCCATTGAGACACAGGTAGAAACTTTCGGCGCCTACAATACGGCAGCCAACATGAAGGCTTACCTGGATCAGGCCTATAACCTCGCCGCCTTGCATCGCGAACTGGATGAGCCGGGATCACTTAACTGCCTGGCTTTTGTCGACGATGCCCTCGCCGGGTTCATGCGCCTTCGTCGGACGGATGAAGTGGCACACCTGCTCGGGGAAAATGCGATTGAACTCCAGCGTTTGTATGTCCACAAGAACTTCCAGGGCAAAGGTGTGGGCGCAGCACTGATGAAGGAGGCATTGGCGCAGGCAACCGCCGGAAAATTTGACTGGATCTGGCTGGGCGTGTGGGAGCGTAATTTCAAAGCGCAGGAGTTCTATGCCGCGTGGGGTTTCGAGCGGTTTTCGGAGCACATCTTTCCCATGGGTGATGACCCCCAGACGGATTGGTTGTTGCGGAAAAAGATTCCATGATTCATGCAGTGGTGCTAACCTCAAACCGCTATGGCTGAGCTCATTGATTTGTCGCAGGAAATATTCTCGGGCATGCCTGTGTTCAAGAATATGCCGCAAGTATCCATCACGGTTCATCGTACGCACGAGCCGTCGGGCACCGGTACACCGATTCCCAGCGTCAATCTTCTGCAACTGACCGAACATACCGGTACACACGTGGATGCCTTTAGTCATATGTCGAAAGACAATGCAGGCCAGACCGTTGACACCATGCCTTTGTCGATGTTCTATACATCAGGCATTTGCATCGACTTGTCGGCAAAGGGCCTGGGAGAACTCATCGAACCTTCGGACATCGTTAACGCCTGCGCGGCTGCCGGGCATGATATTCGGAGAGGTGATACCGTGCTGCTCTACACGGATCATTTTAGGAAGCATTATGCCAGTGTCCATTGGCCGGATGGACCCGGGCTTTCGGAGGCCGCCGCACGCTGGCTGGGCGACCAGGGAATTTCCGCGTTTGGTGTGGAAACCATGAGTCCTGGGGTTTCTGGCGTCAGCAACCGACAGGTACATTTGATTTGCGGCGAAATGGGGTTTACGCATTACGAAAACCTTATCAACCTGCAACTTCTCCTGGGCAGGGGCCGATTTCGCTTTATCGGCCTGCCGCTAAGAATCCGGGGAGGTACTGGGTCGCCGGTACGGGCCATTGCCGTCATCGAATAGGTGTGGCTTCCGGGTAAAGGAATCAATGGATGGACTGCTGAAACAGAAGAAAATACTACAAGCTTCGTGGCTGGCCTTACCTACCCTGGGAGCGTTGCAAAAACGCTTAGGGCAGTGGCGCCTTCAAGTAAGGTAGCATGCGTGCCAACCATGCCGAATCCAGCGCGTTGAGCTTCCCAAGGTCTTGCGGTGCTGAGAGCCCATGCTGTGATCGATAACTGACAAGCGCCTGGGCCTGTCTTCGCGAGACGTAGGGATGGCGAGCCAACTCCTCAAAGGTGACTGATTGCAGGTCAATCTTTCGCGGCTCAAACCCGGGCATGACCTGAAACTGTCGCCGAAGTCGAAATACAACCGCCGTGTCAAGACCATAGACCTCGGCCAGCTGTTCCATCGACACGAATCCACCCAGGCGACTCCGAAAAAGTAGAATCCTTCGGGCCAGGGCGGGCCCAATTCCATATACATCCAGCAGTGAAAGGCTGTCTGCCGCATTGATGTCCTGACGGGTGATGGCCCTTCGCTCTTGCCGGGCCGTGGCCTGCCGGTTGCTGAATTGCATCCATTTTTCCGCGTGAGCAAACCAAATGGAATCCAGCCCATATAACTTCTGCACATCGGCAGTCGACTTGAATTTTCCGCCCTTGACCCGGTAGCGAAGCCACCGATCAATCAAATACCGGTCGAGGCCAAATTCCGCCAATTCATTTTCTGTAACCGTATTGGGGTCGAAAGGATGAAAGGCGATGGTGTCGTACTTCAGCGCCGTACGCTCTGTTTCCTGGTTTTCCATCCACGCAAGCAGGCTGTCCGTCCGGTCGGGATCCGCCCATGCGGAAGGCGGCACCCACGCCCGGTAGAAGGATCCGCTGAATAGAAGCGCAACCATCATCGGGATCAGCAGGAGAAAGCCGTTTGTTTCCATCCTGGAAAACCCAAAGAAGGCGCGCACCCACAAGGCAAGACGATTCATGGGTCCGAAAGTACCCTATGCGGTTGTTGCCAGCAGGCTTTCCGGCTGACGGAAACCCTGATTACTTTTTATGCGGAAAACAGGGTATCCGTGGCAAGGCACTGGGCGAGGTTCCGGTAAACCCGGGACAGCGCTTCCGGGCTTGAGTTGCCAGCCAGCGAATTGAGCATGCGCCGGGCAAGCGGCCCTTTCGACAGGATCGTGGAAAGCGGTTGGTTCCACGTCGCAAGTTCAGGTATTTGAGAAAGGAGCCGGTCGTACACGTGTTTCCAAACCTGGCCGGCAGTCGCGGGTTGGGATATCCCAAGCGCAGCGAGGTAGGCGGGATCAGTTATTTTGATTTCCTCCCCGCCTCGTGCTACATCATCCAACAACGTGGCCAGGGAGTCGGTAGGCAGCTGCATTTGATCCTGGATCGGCAAGAGTTTTTCAAATGCGAGGGCGCGAATGGTCTCAATGACGAGCTTCTGGATTGCCAGATCCGCCGAGGGACATTCCTGCACGTCCATGATCCTGATTTCAATCGAACCCCGATCAAAGCGCGGAATAGCGCCGCGCGAGTTGACCCACACCGGGTCCAGGATGTCGTCCGTGTTGAAGGGAGCGATATCGGTCCTGATTTTGTCGTAGACGGTGTTGAAATATTGACGCTTTGAAAAGACGGCCTCCGGGATCACCTTACCGGTAATCGAGGGTATCGCTTGCTGATTGGATTTATAGTAGCGGAGTCGGGTGTCGAGCATGCCGGTTGGCTGACCGGCCAGAATGGGAGAGCTGGCACACAGGGCTGGCAACAGGGGAAGGATTGTACGAATAGCTGCATGGAGGCGCGCAAATTCCTCATCATCGTAGAACGGGAGGTTGAGGTGCGTGCTTTGGAGGTTTGACCAGCCGTGCCCCTTGCAGTCAAAAATCCGGTTGTAGGCCTCATACACTTCGTTGTTATCGTGGGGCCAAAGGCGCGACTCGGTCAAGGGGTTCATCCAGGGATGTGCCGCGGTGGGGAGGAGCATGGCATTCCAGGTTCCAAGCACTTCGTTGATGTGCTCAACATTCCTGGAGAATTCCTTCGACAGGCGCACCAGGTCGTATTCGGGCTTGGTCGACTTCAGTTCGATCACGTGTGAAACGAGTTCATTCGACCAGGTAACCATCCCGTTGTCAAAATCACTGCCGAATTCACCCAATTTCGCCTTGAGCAATTCATCCGCGATTGGCCGAACGTTCAGCGTGTCGCGGTCCACGATCATGTACTCGAGTTCGATTCCAAAGGCTTCGAAGAGGTGAAGACGGGTCATTTTGCTGATTTGATTTTGTTGATCATCACTTCCATGATCTGGTCGTAGAGCTTTTCCTTAAGGATTTTATCTTCAATGCCAGCGTCGATGTTGGGATTGTCGTTGACTTCAATGACGTAGAATTTTCCATCCACCTCTTTCATATCCACACCATAAAGTCCTTTCCCGATTAAGGAAGTCGCCTTCAGTGCGGTCTTGAGCAACCCGGCCGGTGCCTGGTCTACGGCGATGCACTCCACGGAACCGTCGCGCGACGTTTCTTTTTTGGCGCTCCAGTTTACAATCTGCCAATGCTTGGTTGCCATGAAGTACTTGCACACAAACAACACCTGGCCGTCGATGATGCCGACGCGCCAGTCGAAGGGCGTGGGTAAGAACTCCTGCGCGATGATGAGGTCAGACTTTTCAAACATGCTCTCACGGGAATTTTCAAATTCCGACGCCGTGTTTACCTTAACCACACCCTTGGAGAAAGCACCGTCCGGCTGCTTGAGAATGAAGGGGAATTTCAGTTTGTCCGTAACCTGGCCGCAGTTTTCCTCCGTCAACACCACGGACCGCGGCGTAAGTACCTTATTTGCGCTGAGCAACTCGTGAAGGTAGACTTTGTTGGTGCACTTGGAAATCGACTCCGGGTCGTCAATGACCGCCAGGCCAAGCGCTTCCGCTTTCTTGGCAAAACGAAACGTATGGTGGTTTACATTGGTGGTCTCGCGGATGAACAGCGCGTCGTATTGAATCAGCTTGTCGATGTCGTTCTTGGTGATAAATTCTGTGTTGAAACCGGCTTCGAGCGAGGCTTTGTAAAACCGTTTCAGGGCGCGATCGTCCGAGGGAGGATTGCGATCTTCCGGATTGATGAGAATGGCAAGGTCATACTTTTTCTTGTCGGAGCGGTAGTCACGCTTGCGCAGCAGGTATTTTTCCAGGGCACTTTCCAGCAACGGCTGATCCGTGTCGGGCATTTCATTCAAACTCACCGGGCGAATTCCTTGCAGCACCCATTTGGTCTTCTTGGAAAAGCTAGCCCGCACCAGCGGAGCCTGCACCAGTTGGAAAAGCTGCAGGGCCAGCTTGTTGAGGTGGTCGGATTGCGTTTGCCCAAAGTATACGTTGAACTCGACCTTGTCGTAAGGCTCGTGCTTGAAGGTAGCCTGTATGAGGGCGTCGAATTCCAGTGAGTCGTCGCG
>JAYRXB010000011.1:0-4311 GCA_041917735.1 Cyclobacteriaceae bacterium | reverse complement strand
ATGGCGGTGGATGAGAATCGAGCTAACCCCTTTGCTGGGATCAGCATTGGCGTAGGCATGCGTTTTGGCTTTGCGCATGTCCAGGTCCAGCAGAATGACCCGTTTGCGCGACAGGGCGAGAATTCCACCCAGGTTCATGGCGAGGAAAGATTTCCCTTCTCCGCTCACCGTGGAAGAGATGACGATCACTTTGCGCGGATTGCCAGACGCGAAGAAATCCAGGTTTGTTCGAAGTGTCCGGATGGCCTCGCTGACGATCGAACGGGGGTGGTCCACGATGTAAAACGGGCTCGTCGATTTGTTGCGCATCTCCGGGATCACGCCCAGGATGGGTGCGCGGGTGCCGGATTCGATTTCGTGTACACCCGTGATTCGGTTGTTGATCAGGTAAACAAAGCCGATGAAGAAGAAATTGAGCACAATTCCGGCCATGAACCCGATGCCATAGATCATCGGCCGGTTGGGGGCAACCGGTTCCGGCGAGAGTGTGGCTGACGACAGGATCTTGAAATCGGGTGTGCTGCCAGCCTGCGCTATTTCAAATTCGGCCTTGGCCTGCATCATGCTCAGGTAGAATTCTTCGTA
This sequence comes from Cyclobacteriaceae bacterium, assembly GCA_041917735.1. Taxonomy (GTDB): domain Bacteria; phylum Bacteroidota; class Bacteroidia; order Cytophagales; family Cyclobacteriaceae; genus ELB16-189. The sequence continues at coordinate 3,726 of JAYRXB010000011.1, read as the reverse complement.
TAGTTTATAGAAGCGCTGGTTCTTGGTATACTGGGTGCCCTTTTGAGGCATCGTGGCAAATTGACGTTCCAGTTTGTCCTTCTTGTCGTTGAGTTCAGTCAGGGAAGTGAGCCAACGTTTCCGCAATTCCTGGATCTGGCCGAACAGGGCATTGCGCGCCGCGCTGAGTTCATGTTCTTTCTGCTGATAGGCGAACGTATTGTCCTTGTAGGAGAGCGTCAGTCGCTTTTGTTCCTGGGTTAGCCGGTTGTACGCTTCTATGGATTTGTTGATGTAGTCCGGAAGCGCGGTGGTGGCCCCGAAAACCCTTCCTGCGGCAAGGTCATCGGCCATCACATCCAGTTCGCTGATCTTCTTGCTGACCTCAAACCGCTGTGAGTCGATGGTGTTGATGAGAAAAATGGTCTTGCGCAGGTCTGAATCAACATTGCTGCTCTTGTTCTTGAGGGTGAAGTCCTCAAAGTAGTTTTCGAAGTTCTGCATCTTCACTTCGACCTGGGCCAGTTCCTTGTTCAGCCAATCAATCTTCTGACGATTGGCGCGGTTCTTTTGTTCGTTGCTGTAGGTCAGGTACACAGAGTCAATCTTGTTGACAATGGTGTAAACCTTGGTGGGATTGAAATCCGTCAAGGTTACCCGGATCGTGTTAGCATCAAAATTAATGGGCTCAATTTTCAGTTTGGAGGCCAGGAAGTCAAGTAACCGTGCCCGGCTATTGATGGTGAAGAAGAAGTGATTCCTAAAGTCCGGCTTGGCACCCGGCGCGAGTTGCGCTGTAATGATGCCACCCGGGAGTGCAACCGGTGAACCCAGGTCTGCTTCGTACTCTTGGCCACCCTCGCCCACCTGAAGACGGTAGCGGTTGTTTTCCAGGAAGTCGAAGTACATGGGGCGGTCCTTGTAACGCTCATCCTGGAGTTCAAAGGTTATGCGGAAGGGTGAAGTGCGGTACAATTCAAACTCCAGGACATTGCCCTCGCTGTAATAGCTTACCCAGAGATCCAGGGAATCCAGGACACGGCTGAAGAAGAGTTTCGAACGCATTTGTTCAATTTCTCCGGCGATGAGGTTGCGATTTTGGTCCTCAACAATCTGGGAAATACCCAAGGCAGTTGCATCTTGTTTGACGTCAAGCTTTAGTTCGGAACTCGACTCGTAGACATCTTTCGTCCATCGAAGAGTCAGGTACGCGGTAAGGTTGGTGGCCAGCAGGATTGCGGCAATAATCCAAAGGTTCTTGCGAACCAGCATCAGAAGCTTGTCAACATCGATCTTCTCCACGTTTCCTGCTGAATGGATGCGCGCGTCCACGGTCACTTGGTGTTTTGTAGGACGATGATGAGTGACAAGGTGCTGATCACCAGGCTGGCAAAGCCTGCGTAATCGCGCAACCCCTCGGCAAAGGGCCGGCGAATGGGCTCTACATAAATGATATCGCCCGGTTCAACAATCATATTGCCTGCCAGGAAACCATCTACCGTGCTCAGGTCCACCACAAACACCTGGTCTTTGCGAACCACACGGATGTTGTGCGCCCGGGAGTCATTGGGCAGGCCCTTGGCGACCGCCAGTATTTCGACCAGGGTCACGTTGTGATTTTCCAGGGGCACAACCTGCCCGCCCACGGCACCCAGAATGACTACACGCTTGTTGACAAAATTGAGCAACACGAATGACTCTTTGAAGTATTTCTCGTATTCGGTCTGAAGGATCGCTTCGGCCTGCCGCAAGGTCAACCCTTCTACCTTTATTTCGCCGATGACCGGGAATTTGGCAATCCCCTGCAAGTCGACCAGGTACTTTTCGGTGGCCTTTTCTTCGCCCGTGTTCGCGGTTCCCTGGCTGGAAAGGTCCGGATTGGGATCAATAATCCGTTCGCCTTTGTTGGCATAGACTTCCAGTTGCAGAAGGTCGTTCTTCTGGATCACATAGTTCCGCTCAGCATCGAGGATCTCTTTGGAGATTTTAGCAGACCTAAAGTCTTCCGGCGTCTTCAGCATCAGGTTTTGCTTGTAGGAAGCGCAGCTGCTTCCAAGCAGGGCAATGGCTGCAATCGAAAGGCAAGACCGGAACGCGTTCAGCGGAGAAACCATAAGGGTGTAAAAGTACCCATTTTTTGGGCAAAACGCGGTCAGGATGCCTTTTGGAAGCCAGCTATAACATCCAGGTACTTGCGGATGACCACCGCATCGGCAAATTCCAATTCCATTTTCTGCCTACCGTTGTTGCCGAACCGCCGAAGCGTGTCGTCATCCAGTCGGCTCATGGCCTTCATTTTTTCTGCAAGATCAACGGGATCCTTCATTCGGCAGAGCAGTCCATTATACTGGTCCTTGACCACCTGGTGGCATCCGGGTACATCCGTGGCCACAATCGGTTTGGCACAACTGGCTGCTTCGAGCAATGTATGCGGTGTTCCTTCTCGATAGGACGGGAGCACGACGCAATCAGCGGCATGAATAAACGGTCTGACATCTTCGGTGGTCCCCAGGTACTCAATGGTCTGGTTATCGATCCACCCCTGGATGGTGTCCAGCGGGATGCCGCGACGATGCTTGGGGTCTTTGGCGCCGAGAACCTGGAACCGTGCATCCATCCCTTCTGCCTTCAGTCTCTTGACTGCATCAACGTATTCGAGTATCCCCTTGTCCGTTATCAGCCTGGAGATGAGCAGGAAGGTGAAAGGCTTGCTGCGTGTAAATGGAGAGGGTGTAAACCGGTTCAGGTCAATTCCCGAGCCGGGAAGCAGGTCGGCGGTCTCAGGCGCCACGAGCCGCTGGTCTACAAACAGGTCCCGATCGTCGGGATTCTGGAAGAAGACCTTGCGGGGGAACCGGAACGACCACCGGTAGAGCAGGATGGCGATACGGGATAGAAGGTTTTTGCGAAGAAATACGGTGCCAAGGCCGCAGACGTTATTTACTGTTGGAATGCCAAGCGTAGCGGCAGCGATGGACCCGTAGATGTTGGGTTTGATGGTGTAGTGCAGGATGATGTCGGGCTGAACACGCTTGTATATGCTACGCAATTCAAGTGTCAGGGCCAGGTCCTTGATCGGATTAATGCCGCGGCTGTCCATTCTCACTGCATGATGGTGGCAACCGGCTTCTTCCAGACGGGCGGTGAACGGATCAATAGGCGCTATGGTATGCACTTCGTAGCCCTGGTTAAGGAGGGCACGTACGAAATTCATCCGGAAATTATAGATGTTCCAGGAGGTATTGAGAACGATCGCTACTTTCATGAGGCCAACACAGACACCGAAGAACGGGCCTATAATGCCCATTAATCGGTCAAAACTAAAAAAAAGTAACCGTGCCCGAAAACCGCAGTAGGGTTAAGTCCTAAGTTTGCGACCCGTGAAAGAAAACAACCTACCATCCACCCGGTCTTTGGCCGTCCTGGTGGCGGTCACCACCGGCCGCGAGCCTGAGGAATTGGTCAATGAGCACCTGGACGAATTGGCCTTTTTAGCTGAAACAGCGGGTATTTTGGCCATCCGACGCTATGTGCAGCACCTGCCGCACCCGGATGTCAGATCGTTCGTCGGGAAAGGCAAGCTGGCCGAGATCAAGGAGTTTGTGCGCCGTGAAAAGGTGAGTAACCTGATTTTTGATGATGACCTCAGCCCCAGCCAGCTGCGGAACCTGGAGAAGGAATTCAATGCCGCCGAGGAGGAGGGAAAGGTGCGAATCTACGACCGCAGCCTGCTTATCCTTGACATTT
>JAYRXB010000010.1:0-7405 GCA_041917735.1 Cyclobacteriaceae bacterium | reverse complement strand
CCGCAGGCTGTCCGATTCCAGGTCATACCAGTTGATGCGCGACAAGACCTCCATGTAGTTCAAGTACAGCTTGCCACCGTAGTATTTGTAATCAATGGTCTTCTTGAGGCCCACAAATTTGCTTACCAGGCCACGTTTCTTTGTAATCGGCTGAACACTGTTGTTTTCATACTCCAGGCGCAGAATACCAAACGTCTTTTTGTCGATGTATAGCCGCAGTTGATAGTCCTGGGTGTGTGCTACCACATACACGTCATGGCCGTCGTATGTTGAGTTTTGTTCACGCTGGAGCTGGTCGTAGAAGGCCTGCTCCTCCGGAAACTGACGATAACGGATATTGTTGTGAAGGAGTACTTCCTCCAGCAGGTTGTCTTCATCGAAATAGCTGGTGAAGCGATGACTATACCCAAGACTTCTGCGTACTTCAATGAGCTGGACGCGTTCACGCAATTTGGATTTGTTTCTGGGCTCCCTGAAATCATCATCATAGATCTTGATGGCAGCTTCCAGCAATGAGACATACCGATCAGCCACTTTCTTGATATCGCGGTAAAATCCATCGACAAGGTAAGGGCTATCGGGGTAGTTGCTGTCCATTCTTCGCAGCGCGATTTGCAGAATGTCGCCCCCATTGAGGGAGTCAGCCACTACCAGGGCGCTCAGCATGGTGTTGGAGCGTTCGAGGGTAATTTGATTCACATCGTCCTTTAGCAACACCGAAACCTCGGCGGTATAGTTGATATAGCCTACCATGCTGATGACCAAAGTCTCGCCGATCAGGTCCGGGGGGATGTGAAAGTCAAATTCACCGAGTGAATTCGCTACGGTGCCGTACGGTTGTCCCCGAAGCCCTACCGAGGCATAAGGCAGTGGTTCTTGGGTTTCCTTATCGGCGACACGACCGGACAACGTAAGCATCTGGGCGCTTGCCGGAGATAGCAGTAGGAGCGTAATGCCAAAGAAAAGTTGACGCATACCGGCTACGATTCTTAAAGGTAAGTCTTTACGCCCATTCAACTTCTGGTCGTTTGGCGACAATAGCGACCATTTAACTGCTCCCCAGGTAGTTTGAACCCCACTTCGACTACTTATCTCTAAATTTATACTGGAGTTTACATTTTCGTACCCGCAAAGAATTAACGCTGTGCGCTTGCTTGATCGTATACCTGGAGTCTGGAAGAGGGCATATGTCCTGATCTGCCTTTGGTATGCAGCCAATTTTGCCATCAGCACCTTTTTCGAATGGAAGCTGCGGCGACCATTCACGTACGTCCTTTGGAACGGCTTGTACCTGTGGGAAGCGCTCTGCGTGCTCATCGTGCTCATTTTCCTGTATTCGCATTGGCTGTTTCGGTTTCGCCCGGTAGTCCAGGTGGCCGGGCACGCCTTGGGAATTGTGACATTCTTCCTGATCATGGGAACCCTGTCCTACTACTTTACGGATTACATGGATGGCCTGGTTTACCTAGAGAATTGGAAGGAATTCATGATCGAGCTACTCAATTGGCACGCATTGCGGTTCTACGATCAATACATCATTACCGTAGCCGTTTACTACATCATTTCCTATTTTCAGGGTATTCAAAAACGGGAAAGCGAAAAGACGGCGCTCACGCTGAAGAACAAGGAGATGCAAATATCCCTGTTAAAGTCGCAAATCAATCCGCATTTCCTGTTCAATACACTGAATTCAATCTCTACACTCATGCACACCAGCAAGGATCAGGCGAGAAAGGTCATTACGCAGCTGTCAGACATTTTCCGCTATGCCCTGGACTCCCATACCGGCCGATTGGTTACGTTGGCCCAGGAAGTAGATTTCATTGAAAGCTATATCCGTATTCAGGAGGTCCGCTTCGGCGACCGGCTACGCTTTGAGAAGCAAATCGATCCGAACTGCCTCGAACTCAGCATACCCCCCATGATACTTCAGCCATTGGTGGAGAATTCCGTGAAGTATGGAATAGCGCCCAAAGAAGAAGGCGGCACTATACGATTGATTATTCGACGTGAAACGCACGGCGTTTACTTTGAGGTCAGCGACAATGGCTTGGGAATTCATGCCAAGAAAGTAATGGATGGCAGCTCGAGCGGTGTTGGTATGAAAAATACAGACATGCGATTGAAGAGCTACTACGGACCTTCGGCAGGGTTGAACGTAACCGTTCACGAGCAAGGCTATACCGTCAGTTTCATGATTCCCGTGTTGGAATCACTGGAAAAACCGGCAGCCTTTGATGCACCAATGGAAAAACAACTCTTATGAAAACGACTTGTGTGATTGTGGACGACGAAAAGCTTGCCCGGGAATTGCTGCGTGAATACCTGGATGGCTTCCCCGACATCGAGATCGTGGGTGAATGCGCCAAAGGAACAGAGGCCGTGGAGCAGGTCAACCGCCTGAAGCCGGATATTCTCTTTCTCGATGTGCAAATGCCGGGCATGAACGGATTTGATGTGCTGGAGGAAATCGACCACCAACCCTATGTGATCTTTACAACCGCCTACGATCAATATGCCATCAAGGCATTCGAAAAAAATGCGGTGGACTACCTCCTGAAGCCGCTGGATGAAGAACGATTTGGTTCTGCGGTAAATCGTGCGCTAAAAAGAAAGTCAACGGAGCGCGGAAGCGTTGAAGCCTTATTGAAGAGCATACGGCCGGAAGGACGGGCGTATGAGTCGCACCTTTTCGTCCAGAAATCGGAGAAACTCTTCAACCTCCCTGTCCTGGATATCGTCTATATGGAGGCCTCGGGCGACTATACCATTATCACCACGCTCAGTGACCAGTTTGTAAGCTCTTCGGGAATTGGAAAATTGGAAGAATTGATGGACCCGGATACGTTCATTCGTGTACATCGCTCGACCATCATTAACATCAATTACCTGAAAGAGATTGAGCGTCACTTTAATGGCGGAATGGTCGTGAAGATGCAAAGCGGCAAAAGTTTCCCTGTGTCGCGCACGTATGCACGTTTGATTCGCAAGAAAGTAGTTTAGGGCGAGTCAGGGCTTCGTACGGAACTCCAATTTGACCCAAACGGTAGTGGCGACCGTGGTATTCCGCAAAACGGCCGGCTTCCAGGAGGGCCCCGATCGAACCAGGCGGATCGCCTCTTCGTCGCAACCGTATCCAAGACTCTTGATTGCATGAAGGTCCTGGATGTGCCCGGTGGCGTCTATGACCATGGATACCGTAACCTTTCCGGAGATCCCGGCATTGCGCGCTGGTTCGGGCATCACGAGATTGTCTTCTAAGTATGTTTGGTACGGTAAGATTCCCACCGTCGGCGTTGCCAGCTGGAGGTCGTCCGTTGAAGAGGGCGACCATCGTTCGGGAGGAAAAGCAATGACTTCACTTTGTCGTTCAACATCGTCGGTGAGCCGCACATCGGCCGGGATATCCTGACCGGCCCGCAGCTCAACGGATTGAAGCCCGGGATAGGAATATTGAAGTGTAGGTTTTTCAGTCTTTACCGGAAGCTGGTAAGAACCGTCTCCCCGAGTTCTGGTTTCCACTTGTGTATCGGCATCCTTTACCACGACATTACCCAGGGGAATTCCATCCTCCGCCTCAGTGACCTTCCCGACGACTACCTGTGCCTGTGCAGCTGAGCGTTTTGAGTAGGGCACCTGGTTGGCTTCTTTCCGGGACTCTACAACCGTGGCTTCTTCCGCGGCTTCAGCCAGTGGAGCGGGTTCAGGCGAGGTTGCTACTCCGGCCGCTGATGCAGGTTTGGTGGTTCCTTCGGGCTCCCCAGGGGTGGGACGTGGGGCATGCTTCGCCTGGGCAGGTTTCTCCTCACCTTTTGTGGATGTTCGTATCTCCTCCGCCTTTGAATCAGCCATTGCAGGACGGATTGAATCCGTAGCCACAGGCCCGGAAGTTTCAGCCGAAGCCGAATCGGTTTCCGTGGGCACTTTCGGGTTCCAGATAAGCCATCCGGCAGCAACGGTGAGGAGGACCCCTGCAGCAATCCGGAAAGCCATGGCTGGTGTTTTCGCGGGAACCTTGATGCGATCACGCAAGGCCCTGACATCCGAAGCGAACTGTTCTTCCTTGATGGATTGGGCCCCGGCAATGGCATCCGCCAGGAATGGATCAGACAGCGCCTTCTTTTCAAAGGCGTGTCTTTCGGCATCCGTCATGCGGTTGCTCAGGTAGCGCTCAATATCGTCATGCCTGGGATCCATGTTCCATGCAGTTCTTTAGGTTCCGCTTTCCGTTCTGAATATAGCTCTTGACTTGGTTGTGGTCATACCCGGTTGCCTGCGAAATTTCCTTGTAACACTTTTCTTCCATGTAGAAAAGCGTAATGCATCGCTGTTGTGGCTCTACCAGCAATTCCAGGCACTTGGCCAGCTTAGCCATGTCCTGGAGTGGCCATGCATCATCCTCAGGATGCTCGGAGAGTCCGTTTTCCATACGGAGTGCGGGAATTTCTTCCAGGGACTCCCGTTTCCTGGATCGCAGTTCCATAAGGCAATGATTGCGGGTTTTCACGTAAAGCCAACCGCGGAAATTCCTTACTTCATGATCAAGGAGATCCTTGATCAGGAGTTCGTAGATGTGCATGACACTGTCGCGGGCTGCCTCCCGGTCTTTCAGGTAGTTGAGGCATACACCATATACCATGGAGGTGTATCGAAGGTATAGCGCGCTTAGCCAATGCTGATGTCCCTCCTTCCGGTAGAGCCGGATGAGTTCTTCATCGCTGTGGCTTTCCGCTTTGCTCTTAAAGAACACACGTCAAGATACTGCTTTGTCGGAGATCGTCCGAGTGAGCGTCAATCTCAGCGAAATTCGCTAGCTTGAGAGGCAATTTTACGTCATGGTTAAGATCAGTGGAGTAGTGATCACCTACAATGAAGAGAGTAACATCGGCCGGTGTCTGGATTCGCTCATGGAGGTTACCGATGAAATTGTAGTGGTAGACTCCTTTTCGAAGGATAGAACCAAAGAGATTTGCCTTTCCCGGGGCGTGCGGTTTGTAGAACACCCGTTTCGAAGCCACATTGACCAAAAAAACTATGGACTGACCCAGGCGATTCATCCCTACGTGTTGTCCCTGGATGCGGACGAATACCTTTCAGAGGAACTGAAGCGTTCGATCCTGGAGGTCAAGAAGACCTGGCCGGCGGAAGCCTACCGGATGAATCGGTTGTCGAGTTATGGCAATCGATGGATCAAGCACGGGGCCTGGTATCCCGACCGGAAAATTAGGCTTTGGAACCGGGCCGTGGGGTTTTGGGGAGGCGAGAACCCACACGACAAGGTCCTCATTAAGCCGGGTATACGGGTTCGTCAGCTGAAAGGAAACATTCTCCATCGGGCCTACCAGGATTGTCACTCTACCCTGGAGAAGGTTCAGCGGTACTCGGAAATTTTTGCGAACGAGAACTCGGGCAAAGAACCAAGCTCCGTGACAAAGATCATGGTGCACACCTTTTGGGCGTTTTGCCAGAGTTACCTGGTAAAGCGAGGATTCCTGGATGGCTTGGAAGGCCTGATGGTGGCTACAGCCGAAGCCAACCACGTATTTTACAAGTACGCGAAACTGCATGAGAAGAACCTTCACCTTCTTATGGGGCGACGCGTCGTGGTTAGCCGCACGGACAATATCGGAGATGTCATCCTGACGTTGCCCCTGGTTGGATACATCAAGTCGCGTAGACCGGAAACGGAGATTTATTTCATCGGCAAGCCATACACGAAGTCTGTGATTAGCCATTGCTCACACATCCAGGGCTTCCTCGATCGACAGGAACTTCTAAATAATCCGGAGAAGCTGGCGCGTCTCGGCGCTGACACCATTCTGTTTGTGTACCCCGACCGGCAGTTGGCACAGGTTGCAAAGGCAGCGGGCATTCGAAACCGGGTAGCTACCGGTCATCGCTGGCACAGCTGGTTGTACTGTAACTACCGCGTAGACTTTAGCCGGATAAGCTCCGATCAGCACGAGAGTCTTCTGAACTTTAAATTGCTCGCACCATTTAAGATCTATTGGGACCTTGATCTCAAGGAAATGGCGACCCTGTATGGACTCACGCCCGGGGATAGGCAGCAGCAGGATTTCATCGTGCCCGATCGTTTCAACTTGATCCTTCACCCCAAGTCCAAGGGCAGCGCTCGCGAATGGCACCTTGATCATTACCTTGAACTGGCCAGGATCTTGCCTGCTTCCAAATTCCACATCTTCATCACTGGATTGAAGGAAGAAGGTGATGTGATACGGCGAGAAAAACCACAACTGTTTGAGTTGGCCCATGTCACAGACATGACCGGCAAACTGACGCTCGATGAGCTCATTTCGTTCATCTCCCGCGCTGATGGCCTGGTGGCCTGCAGCACAGGGGTACTTCATTTGGCGGCCGCCTTGGGCAAATACGCGCTGGGCCTGTATTCCCCCATGAGGCCCATTCACCCGGGTCGATGGATGCCCATTGGTCCGCTGGCCAGCCACCTCGTGATTGATCGGAATTGTTCGGACTGCAAGCAAAGCAAGGAGTGTCATTGTGTCAATGAAATAACACCCCAACAGGTTCGTCAGCAGATTGAGGAGTTCGCCTTTTCGAATACGGGCAAGCATTATGTCGAGTCGTAGGGTTGTCGCCCGCATCATCATTGATAGCTCATCGCTGCGCTATTTGCATACCGGCCTTGGACAGTTCTCGTATCATTTGCTGAAACAGCTGGCCGGGCGTCATTTGTCAGCGGAATCTCTCGTTGCAGTTGCACACCCCGATTGCAGGCACCTTGTTCCGGCGGGGATAGATTGGGCGCCGGCAAGTTGGCTCCGACGCCATGCCCCCGATTGGATCCAGGGTCACCTGTATCCCTCCTGTGCTGTGTGGCACATGACTTCCGAAAACTCACGGTTGACGGGGATACCGCCTGGCGCATCGTTGGTGCTCACCATCCATGGTTTGCATTTCCTCGATGAGTTCACTGAACAGGCAAGCGCAGATGAATTGCGAAGAATTCAGCACTTGGTTGACCGGGCAGCAGTGATCGTCACGGTCTCCCGCTTTACGGCTGACCTGGTCCGAGCCAAACTCTCGGTTGCCGGCAAGACCCTCGAAGTTATCCCCAATGGTATAGAGCAGGTGCCGGTTGAAGAACGCAAGCCAGCCTGGGCGCCTGACCAGCGATTTCTGTTTTCTGTGGGCTCGTTCTTTCACCGTAAGAACTTTCACGTGTTGATACCCATGATGAAGCACCTGCCTGAGTTCAGGTTGATACTCGCCGGGGACTACAGGCATGCCTATGGGGAGGATGTCAGGAAGGTGATTAAGCAGGAGGGGCTTGAAGACCGCGTGTTGCTTCCCGGTGATATTTCCGAAGGAGAAAAGCAATGGCTTTTTTCCCAGGGAGAGGCATTCTTGTTTCCATCCCTTTCGG
>JAYRXB010000009.1:0-11795 GCA_041917735.1 Cyclobacteriaceae bacterium | reverse complement strand
GCTTTCATCGGACCGTCTTCGCAAGGGAACTCGTTGGAGTACAAGTACCAATTCTTGTCGATGGTTACGGCAAACCGAATCTCGATGACATCGCCGGCCTTTGCGGAGGTCGAAGAAGCGGATACTTGCCACTGTGCGGGTTCAAGAACCTGCGCGGCGGTGGGCAAGGCCAGCAGCAGCAGAAAGGCGAGTAGTTTTTTCACAAGGTAGATTCAGTGAAACAGTATAACGATCGAAGCCATCCGGGGGTTCCCCGTTGACCTTATTGGGCGTAGTTCCGGTGAAATGCAACAATGGTTTCAATTCCGATCAGGAAATTGCGAATACCATAATGCTCATTCGGCGAATGCAAGGCGTCGGAATCCAGCCCAAAGCCCATGAGCACGGTGTCGAGGCCAAGTTCCTTTTTGAAAAGTGCAACAATAGGAATGCTGCCGCCATCGCGTGTAGGAATGGGTGTCTTGCCCCACACTTCCTCGAAGGCCCGGGCCGCAGCACGGAATGCTTTCGAGTCGGTGGGGGTGACGGCTGCTTCGCCACCATGATGGGCAGTGACTTTTACGGTCACCGACTTCGGAGCAAGCGATTGAAAGTGGCGCGTAAAGAGGGCTGTGATTTTATCCGGATTTTGATTGGGGACAAGCCGCATAGAAATCTTGGCGGAGGCTGTAGAGGGCAGCACCGTCTTCGCTCCTTCTCCCGTATACCCTCCCCAAATTCCATTGACGTCAAGGGTTGGGCGAATGCCTGTGCGTTCCAACGTGGTGTAGCCGCTTTCGCCACGCACATCGGCTATACCCAGTTCCTTCTTATAGTCTTCAAGATTGAAGGGGGCTCGATTTAGTGCGGCACGCTCTTCGGTGGATAGTTCCGCCACATCGTCGTAGAAGCCGGGGATCTTTACTTTGCCATTCTCATCGTGCAGGGAAGCAATCATCTGGCATAGCACGTTGGCTGGATTGGCAATAGCGCCCCCATAAACGCCTGAGTGCAAATCACGATTGGGTCCGGTCACCTGCACCTCCATATAGCTGAGTCCGCGCAGCCCAGCCGTGATGGAAGGCTGATCAAGGGAAATGAGGGACGTATCGGAAATAAGGATGACATCCGCCTTCAGCTTGGACTTGTTGGCTTTAACGAACTCGCCAAGGTGCGCTGAGCCCACCTCTTCCTCGCCTTCAATCATGAACTTTATGTTGCACGGCACCTGGCCATGCTTTACCATGATTTCGAGCGCCTTGATGTGCATGTAGAATTGCCCCTTGTCATCGCACGATCCGCGGGCATAGATCTTGCCATCCCGAACCGTTGGCTCAAACGGGGGGGAGTTCCAAAGGGCAAGGGGATCCGGAGGTTGAACGTCGTAATGGCCGTAGACCAGGACAGTCGGCTTGGCAGGATCAATGATCTTCTCGGCGTACACAATGGGATGCCCGCTGGTCTCCATGAGTTCGGCCCTGTCCACGCCGGCATCCTGGAGTTTTTTTACTACATAGACGGCGGCTTTTCTGACATCGTCTTTGTGGCGGCTATCCGCACTGACCGAGGGTATGCGCAACAGCTCAAAAAGTTCAGACAAGTAGGTATCCTTATGCTTCTCAATGAAGGTCTTTACATCATTCATGGCCATGTGCTTTTGTCCCGAAACGATCAAAATTAGGCCATCCCGGGGTGATAAAGAAATGGGGAGCCTTACGGTTGAGGCGTGTTGCCGGGCACCCGGAATACCGCGAACACGGGCTCGGATCGGACACCCGCCTCGGACATCCGCCTGCGCAGTTCGTCGGAGTTAATAACTTCCTTGGCCCTTTGTATGTCGTCGGTCGCAAAAAGGATGTTCACCACCGAAGGATTATCTGCATTGGTGGAAATAGCCCTAAGCTCAAGATTGGCCTTGGCGCGGATGGGCTCATCCTCATCAAAAACCTTCTTCCAATGTTCGTAGTCGCTCACCTCATGCGTTACCCCCAACCGATACTTTTTTTCGGTCGGTGTGGTCACGCGAAACTTGACGTCAAAAAAGGCGACCTGGGGTTCAGTGGTCACGCCTTCAGCTTCGAGGTGCTCGCGAAAGGCAGAAGAATGCAGAATGCTGCGGGCCTCCTCGTGGCCCTTGGTGAGTTCAAAAACCGTAATCAAGTTGGGATCTTCAGGGCTTGAAAAGATGCTGATCCTCGAATCCGGATCAGACAGATCCCGATAGGCCTTGATGTATTCTTCAAAGTCTCGCACTTCGTGCGTCATAGCCACGGCGGTGTTGCCGGAATACGGGTTGACACGTGCAGAGTCAAATGCTGCTTCCTTGCTGTTGGAATCGCTAGAAGCACCTCCGCATGACCAAAACATCATTGCAGAAGCCAGTATCACGAAGCTAGGGGTATTCATAAGGGGGAGAAAAGGTAGGAAAATTCCACAGTTTCTGGAGTTACGGGCCCGGGGATGTTATCCTTCGGTTAATTAGGGCCTTATGGCTTGAACCACAGCGTGTTAAAATCCGTTATTTACGTAACCACCACTACGATCATGAAAACCTTGCGAAAACTGGCTATTCTGGAGTCTCTGGATGCCATGGATCACGCGCAGATGGAGAAAGTGATGCACTACATCCGCGAGATTCTACGGCAGGATGCGACCCGGGAAGACCGCCGTCGCCGTCAGCAGGCCATGGAGCAAATCCGAAAGGCGCTCCATCCGCAACAGGCACTGCGGTCAAGCTTCTAGCCGACTGTCGGTTAGCATCCCAGGTTCTTTTTGAGGTTCCGTTCCGGCAAACCTCCGTAATCGAATTTTTTTGCTGTATCCGATGCGGTTTCCAAATCCGCTGACGGGGGCAACACCTTCTGTTTCTTCGGCCCGTTCTTCGTCCGGGTTGTGGCTTTTTTGGGCATAAGCAGGAGCAAGTAATCGAAGTTAGCTCATTTTCAGGATCGTGTCTTAGCCACTACATTTGCCATTATTTGAATTTAATCTAAATAAGTGTCGAGCCACCCAGCCAAGTCAGTTGCCTCCATGAAACCAGGCGATAGCGCGGTGATTTCGGGGTTCACGGACGAGCAACTTTCCGTGAAACTGCTGGAGATGGGTTTTTTGCCTGGAACCGTGGTTCGATTCAATTTTTCTGCACCGTTCGGTGATCCGGTTTGCGTGAACATCTCGGGCTTCGATCTTTCCTTGCGGTTGGAAGAGGCATCTACCATAATCATTTTTGATTGATGGCACGCCGCAAAATTGCCTTGGTGGGTAAACCGAACTCGGGAAAGTCATCGCTGTTCAATCAATTGACAGGCCTGAAGCAGAAGATTGGAAATTTTCCGGGCATTACGGTCGACAAACGAACAGGATATTGCCAGTTGGATGAGTCGACGGAAGCCGAGATCATTGATTTGCCGGGCATCTACAGTTTGTACCCCCGCACACTGGATGAAAAAATTGTAGTTGAAATTCTCACAGACCGGAAGAATCCTGACTACCCGGACGCCATCGCGGTAATCGCTGACGCCACCAACCTCAAGAATTGCCTGCTCCTGCTCACGCAGTTGGTTGACCTTCGTCTGCCCATCGTGCTGGCGCTAAACATGATGGACCTTGCCGCAAAATCAGGACTGAGTCTCGACATTAATCGGCTGTCGGAGGAACTTGGACTTCCGGTGGTCATGATTAATGCCCGTGAAGGAAAGGGCATTGAGCCGCTCAAGAAAATTCTGGCCCGGGGCGTTTCTGTCTCTTCGAAAGAAGTTTTCCATCCAGCCAATCTTGGCGAAACGGTGGTCCGTGAAGTGCAAGAACATTTTGGGTTGGAGTCACCTTACGAAGCGTTTCAATACGTGCAGCAAGTGGATCGGCTGGCTTTTCTTACCGACGACGACAGGCGATTCATCAAGGAGGCGGCACGTCGTCATGACTTCTTCCCGTATAAATTTCAAGGCGTGGAGACGATTCACCGTTACGCGTTCATCCAGCGTGTGCTGGACCAGGTGATCATCAAGTCAGCCCGTCGCGATTGGAAAGGAGCCTCCAACAACCTGGACAGGATATTGACGCACCGGATATGGGGGTACACGATTTTCTTCGTGATCCTGTTTCTGATCTTTCAGTCCGTTTTCGCACTCGCACAGATCCCCATGGATGCCATCGACCGCGGCTTCGCAGGTCTTAGCAGCTACCTGGCCGGGCACCTGCCGGAAGGGCCCTTCTTCGAATTGATCTCCAGTGGCATTGTTCCGGGTATCGGCGGTATCATCATTTTTATTCCGCAAATCGCCATCCTATTTGCCTTCATTGCTGTCCTCGAGGAAACGGGCTATATGTCGCGCGTCGTCTTTCTGATGGATAAGGTCATGCGAAAATTTGGCCTCAGTGGCCGCAGTGTCGTGCCTTTGATCTCCGGGATGGCTTGTGCGATTCCTGCCATCATGGCCACACGTACCATCGACAACTGGAAGGAGCGACTCATTACCATTTTTGTAACTCCCTTGATGAGCTGTTCGGCACGACTGCCGGTTTTTGCCATCCTGGTGGCGCTCATCATTCCGAAGGTGCGCATCCTGGGATTCATCAGTCTGCAGGGTGTGGCGCTCATGGGTTTGTACTTGTTGGGTTTTGCTGCGGCCCTGTTGTCTGCGTTGATGATGAAGGCGCTGGTGAAGGTGAAGGAGCGAAGTTTTCTCATCATGGAGATGCCAACCTACCGGATGCCCAAGTGGTCCAATGTGGGCTTTACGATTGTAGAGAAGACCAAGGCCTTTGTCGTGGAGGCGGGCAAAGTTATCATCGCGGTGTCCATCATCCTGTGGGTGCTGGCCAGCTATGGCCCCGCCGATGTGATGAATAGCGCACGGAAGACCGTACGCGAGCAAACTGCTTCCGAAGGGCTGAGCGAGCAGGAATATGAAAATCGGGTAGCTGCGTATAAACTGGAACACAGTTACGCGGGTACCATCGGAAAGTGGATAGAACCCGCCATCCGACCGCTCGGGTTCGACTGGAAGATTGGCATTGCCTTGATCACCTCCTTTGCCGCACGGGAAGTGTTTGTGAGCACCATTGCAACCATCTACAGCCTGGGAAGCACGGATGAGAGTTCAACCATCAAGGATCGCCTGAAGGATGAAGTGAATCCCGACACCGGTGGGCCACGGTTTACGCCCGCGGTAGGCTTCTCACTTCTGGTTTTCTATACGTTTGCCATGCAGTGCATGAGCACGTTGGCGGTGGTCAAACGCGAGACCAAAGGATGGAAGTGGCCACTGGCCCAATTGATCTATATGACCGGCCTGGCGTACACCTCTGCCCTTATCGTCTATCAAGTGCTGGCATGATTGAGTATCTTTCGATCCTAACGTGAGACAGCAAAAACTTGGAATTCTTGGAGGCGGGCAGTTGGGCCGCATGCTGATCCAAAAGGGCCTGGATTGGAACATTCCCTTTTCCGTGCTGGATCCTGATCCGCAGGCCCCCTGTTCACAGCTGACCACATTTACCTGCGGCTCCCTCACGGATTTCGAAACCGTCATGCGCTTTGGCGAAGCGTGCGACATGCTCACCATTGAGATCGAGCATGTGAATACCCGGGCGCTGAAAGAGCTTTCGAATCGCGGCAAGAAGGTATACCCACAGCCTGACATTATTGAGTGCATTCAGGATAAGCGAACACAAAAGAAGTTCTTTGTCGATCACGGGATTCCCACTTCAGATTTTGTACTCACAGCAGGGAAAGCGGATGTAGAGAACAACCTCGGATTCTTGCCCGCCGTGAACAAACTTGGCCGGGAGGGTTACGATGGACGTGGTGTACAGATCCTCCGCTCCACTTCCGACCTTCATCGCGCATTTGATTCGCCGGGCTTGCTGGAAAAACTCGTGGATATTGAAAAGGAAGTCTCAGTCATCGTGGCGCGAAACGGAAATGGCCAGGTACGTGCCTTTCCGGCTGTGGAAATGGTCTTTCATCCGGAGGCGAACCTGGTCGATTTCCTGATATCCCCGGCAAGTTTGCCGGCGGAAATTGCGCGGAGAGCAGAAGCTATCGCAGTTGAGCTGATTTCAGAATTTAAGATGATTGGGATTCTTGCCGTTGAAATGTTTGTCACACCAACGGGCGGAATCCTGGTTAACGAAGTGGCGCCCCGGCCACACAATAGCGGGCATCAAAGCATTGAAGGGAATGTCACATCGCAATATGAGCAACACCTTCGCGCCATCCTGAATCTGCCATTGGGGGAAACAACGGTCACGCAACCCGCTGCGATGGTCAACGTGCTGGGAGAGCCGGGCGAGCACGGAGAGGCCCGGTACCTTGGCCTGGAGGGTGTGCTTGATATTCCTGGTGTGTACGTCCATTTGTATGGCAAGAAGAACACAAAGCCATTCCGGAAGATGGGCCATGTAACGATCGTAGATCGCGATATTGAAAGTTTGCATAAGAAAGCCACCTTTGTAAAGAACACATTGAAAGTAGTCGCATGGCCAAGCCACTCGTAGGTATCATCATGGGCAGTCAGTCTGACCTGGGCATCATGAAGGAGGCCGCCCAGTTTCTGGAAGAGATGGGCATTCCACTGGAGCTCACCATTGTTTCAGCGCACCGAACTCCGGCAAGAATGGTGGAGTATGCCAGCAAAGCCCGGGAGCGGGGCCTGCGGGTAATTATTGCCGGTGCCGGCGGTGCCGCTCATCTTCCGGGAATGATTGCTGCCATGACTTCCTTGCCCGTAATCGGGGTGCCCGTAAAGTCGTCCAACTCGATTGATGGCTGGGATTCGGTCTTGTCGATTCTGCAAATGCCAGCCGGCGTTCCGGTGGCCACGGTCGCGCTGAATGGCGCCAAGAACGCGGGTATTCTCGCTGCACAAATCATCGGCTCTTCGAACCCGCGATTGGCCAAAAAGCTGGACTTGTTCAAGAAATCACTCGAGGAGAAGGTGCAGGAGTCGGTCAAGTCGATCCGCAAAAAGGGTTGGAAAGCCGCTGGATAATGCACGCTGCGACTCAGAAATGCGTAACTTCTCAGCGCTGTAGTAAAGAATGAATCCACGATCCAAAGGCTGGCTCAAAGACTACCTGAGTTTCAGGGAGAAGCTTTTGTTGGAAATAACCGCCGGGGGGCATGAGTCGGCGCACCCGGATTTTTCACTCTACCAAATCCTCCAGCCCACGGGCCTCATGTATGGCCAACCGGTAACTCCGCTTGAATTCAGTGAAGCGGCTACCTGGAGCACCAAGGATCGTCTGAAGATCCTGTTGGCAGAGAGCCTGATCAGCAGCTCACTTCTCTTTCAGGATGTTTCGGTAAAGCAGTCGGGACAGTTGTCGGCTGTGCTCACTACTACCCTTGAGCAAATCAACAAGTACTACCAGGACGTTTTCCCGGAGCTTGCGGCAAGCGGAAGGACATTGTTTGGCCGGCAAAAGGAAGCGCTTGAACTGGCAGAAGATATTCTGGAGCGGCGCGTGGAGAAGATGGATTTGAAAGGACCCTTTTGGACGCGGTTTTTTCACTCCAGTCTTTTGTTCCTGGATGTTTTCATGTTTGGCCAGTGGAGCCACACCCAGCGCAACCAAATGGTCAACGACTTTTTTGGTTATCAGCGGGAGCAGCTTCGGACGGCCGTGGTACGAATCATGGCCATCGCCGCGCACGCTAACCGAAGTGTGGCCTTTGAGGAGCGTAAGTTGTTGGAATACTTTCTTCAAAGCGCCGGACTTTCGGTCGAGCAGAAGAAAAGAAGCTATGAGATCTTTGAGCAGGGAATGGCCGTGGAAGATCTGCAGTTGCCCACGGGAAATTCCTGGCTCCTGAAGAAGTATTTCCTGGAGATTGCCATACTCACATTTTGGTCAGACAAGCGTGTCGAAGAGCGCGAACTGGACCTGCTGCACCGCCTTGCCCACGTCCTTGATCTTCACCGGGAAGATGTGGACAATAGCCTCCTGGCCGTTGAAGGTTTTGTTTTGGAGCACTGGCGGGAACTTGACAGCCTTCAGGACAAAAAGAGCTATGAGGAGGTGAGCGAGCAATTCGTTCAGCGAATGGCGGCCATTGCGTCGAAAAATCGGTCAAAGCTTATCCAGGAGGTCAGGTCACGCCACGCATTGATGGCGGTCCTGAAAAGAGCCCGATCGACGGAATTGGATATGGAGGATAAGGAAGAGCTTCGAATGATGCTGGTGGAGGTACTCCGGCATTTGCCGACCCTTGTCATGATCTCGCTGCCGCAGCATTTCCTCACCTTACCGGTGGTCATGCAAATCTTCCCCAAAAACTTTATGGTCGACGTCCTCAGTGAGGAGGAGTAAGGTCAGTCGCGCAATTCTTCTGGAATAGTCTTGTCCTTCTTCGGAATGATGATCGAGAATACAATGGACAACGTGAGGGTAAGGATAATCACGGAGAATGAAAGTACCACCGGGATCTCAAAATGGATGATCTCGAGCAGCATTTTTGCACCGATGAAAAACAGGATGATGGAAAGGCCTTTTTGAAGCAAGTAGAACTTATCGATAATACCGGCCAGGAGAAAGAACATTGCCCGCAATCCCAGTACAGCAAAGATGTTCGACGTGTAAATCAGGAACTCATTCTGTGTAATGGCAAAAGCGGCCGGAATCGAATCGACGGCAAAGATCAGGTCTGTGGTTTCGATGAGCACAATGACCAGGAAGAGTGGAGTAAAGTAAAACTTCCCGTGCTGGCGCAGTACGAAATGACCCCCGTGGTCGTCACGGCTGATGGGAAGGTAGGCGCGGCAGAACCGCATGATGGGGTTCTTTTCCGGATCAATCTTCTCGTCGCTGTCCTCAAAGTATATTTTAATACCGGAATAAATCAGGAAGACACCGAACACGTACAGAATCCAATGGAATTGGGCAATGAGGTAGGCGCCAACAAAGATGAATACGCCCCGGAAGAATACGGCCCCGAGAATGCCCCAGAACAGCACCTTGTGGTAGTACTCCTCCTTGACGGTGAAGTACTTTAGGATCAGAAGAATGACGAAAATGTTGTCAACGGAAAGGGCGTACTCCGTCAGGTAGGCAGAAAAGTATTCCAACAGGGCATCCGTGCCACCGTCTGCACTGTCGTCAAATACAAATACCAGGTATCCAAACAGGGTACTTACGAAGACCCAAAATATCGACTGGTAAAGGGCTGATCGCGTTGTAATCTTGTGCGCGGTCTTGTTCAGCACCCCCAGGTCGATCAGCAAGAACAGCACGATCACAACAGCAAAAACCCCAAACAGAATGGTCTCCGCCTGGCTGTTGTTCCTGAACAGGGAGAATAAAAGCATCTTCCGGATAAGCGTTAGGGGCTAAACAAAGGGGTGATTCATGGTCAATTGGCCAAAAAAATCACCCCACGGTGGGTCAAAGCTAGGAATTAATACCGAACCCATGAAAAATTTGTACACCTCTATACGAAAGACCGACCGAAGGAAACCAACACGGTGGGGCAGCAATTCCTTCACCAGTTCACCTGCCCGTGCACACTGAACCTGACGGTATCGCGCAGGGCCAGCTTCTGATAGCCGGTGATCGAGTAACGACTCAGTGCGACCTTCCCGTCTTGATCGTCGAAGTGGAGGATCAGTTCTCGCCTTGACGTATAGAGCGGATTAGCCTCTTCAAGTATTCCCTTGATTTCCCGGATGCGCGATAGTTCATTTTGGTAGTAGATTTCCAGGACCCGGAGCGGAGCCTCGTCATGCGTCAATCGTCGAATCCTCAGGTTACTGTGCGGATCGTCAAGCGGATCTTCAATGCGGTAGGTGCCGCGATAAAGTTTTTGGTGGATTGCACCGAGTTCGCGAAATACCTCCAGTTCCTCCCGCCAATTGGTGGATGCCCTGGCATAGGCTGTGTCCGTGCGAGAAGCCATCGTTGCTACCTTGGTCAACGCCACATGTCCGCTTTGCAACAACTGAACCTGACTTGCGATGAGACTATCCACATCGATCTCATCAGCCTGGATTTTCTGAGAAGCAGGGGCGCAGGCGCTGAGTATGCCGATTAGACCGGCAAGAAAAATTCTTCTCATGAATTCAGAGCCCCTGCGATTCGGCAAGAAGCTCGGCAAGGTCTTTCACGGTTACCGAAGCCTCCTTGTTCTTGGCCTTGATTCCATCACTCATCATGGTCATGCAGAAAGGACACGCCACAGCCACCGTTTGAGCACCGGTTGACAAGGCTTCTTCGGCGCGCTCTACGTTGATATCCTTTTTTCCTTTCTCGGGCTCCTTGAACATTTGGGCACCACCCGCTCCACAGCAAAGTCCCGTGGTCCGGCACCGCTTCATTTCCACCAGATCGGCATCCAGGGCCTCCAATACGGCCCGGGGAGCCTCATAAACATTGTTGGCCCGGCCGAGGTAACAGGAATCATGATACGTGATCTTGCGCCCCTTGTAGGCGCCACCTTCGCGGAGCTTTATTCTTCCCTCGTTGATCAGTTGTTGCAGAAACTCGGAATGGTGAATGACCTCATACGTGCCGCCCAGGTCCG
The DNA here is from genome assembly GCA_041917735.1 of Cyclobacteriaceae bacterium. Taxonomy (GTDB): domain Bacteria; phylum Bacteroidota; class Bacteroidia; order Cytophagales; family Cyclobacteriaceae; genus ELB16-189. The sequence continues at coordinate 1,294 of JAYRXB010000009.1, read as the reverse complement.
GATATTCATTTCGGAAAACGTTGAAACAATGCGGGCAGGCCGTTACGATCTTTTTCACCTGGTACCCGTTGAGTACCTGAATCACTGCCGTTGCCTGCATTTGAAAGAGAAATTCATTTCCTGCGCGGCGGGCCGGGTCACCGGTGCAGGTCTCTTCCGGGCCCAGCACCGCGAAACGAATTCCTGTGGCCTGAAGGATCTTGACAAATGCCTTGGTCACGCGTTTGTAGCGATCATCATACGAGCCCGCGCAGCCTACCCAAAAAACAATCTCCGGCGACTCGCCGCGGGCAGTCATTTCGGCCAGGGTTGGTACAGGAAGCATAGTCATGGTCATGAGTTTTCTTTCGCCCAGTTGAACCTATCCGCGGCAGGAAATTTCCACGGGGCATAATTGGTTTCGATATTCTGGAACATCGCGTTCCACTGCGCCGGAGAGCCCGACTCTTCCATGGCCACGAAGCGACGCATTTCGATAATGATGTCCAGCGGGTTGATCATTACCGGGCACGCTTCGACACAGGCATTGCAACTGGTACAAGCGTTTATCTCCTCTTTGGTGACGTAGTTGCCAAGGAGCGATTTTCCATCCTGGAGACCGGGACCTCCGGTGGCCATACTTTTTCCCACCTCTTCCATGCGGTCGCGGACGTCCATCATGATCTTCCGTGGAGAGAGCAACTTACCGGTTTGGTTGGCCGGGCATTCCGAAGTACAACGACCACATTCTGTGCACGCGTATGCCGAGAGCAGCATGTTCCAGGTGAGGTCATTGACGTCTTTGGCGCCGAACCGTCCAGGTTCAGCGGGTGCCGCAGGTGCGGCAGTCTCCAATCCAAGCATGGATCGCACTTCACGCGTTACGACCGGCATGTTTTGAAGATGGCCTTTGGGTTCCAGCCTTGCGTAGAACGTGTTCGGAAATGCCAGGAAGATGTGGAGGTGCTTGGAGTATGTGACGTATACGGCAAATCCGAGGATGCCCACGATGTGGAACCACCAACATGACCGCTCAACAAGTACTAATGAATTGACATCGAGTCCGCGAAGTGCGGGCGTGAGAAATCCGCTAAAGAACAGCGTTCCCGTTTGGGTATAATGGGCATGCTGCCCCTGAAGCAACTGATCGCTGGCATTCATGAACAGGATGGCCCACATGAGTATGATTTCGGTGACCAGGATGAGGGCCGCGTCCAGGCGTGGCCAGGATGTCATCTCGGCACTCCAGAAACGGGGAACCTTCATGACAAACCTTCGCCACAAAAAGACGAGGCAGGAGAACATGACCGCCACG
>JAYRXB010000008.1:0-5671 GCA_041917735.1 Cyclobacteriaceae bacterium | reverse complement strand
CAAGGATCGAGCTTACATAATTCCCGCAGGTCTTTGCCTCCATGTGAACCGATTTCGGATTGGGTCGTTGGTAGGACGACAGGCACACCTTTAGTGATGACTGGCTGAAGTAGGTTCCCCAGTCCCACGCGGTGATCATCACGGAAACTTCCTTGGGGACCGTCAGTGACATGTTCGGACTGCAGAAAACGAGTGGCCGGAGGTAGGCATTTGACAATTGGTTGCGCTTAAGCACCTGGTAGGCGATCTGCGTCAGCTCCTCGGGAGTGTACTTCAGGGGAATATTCATCAGCCGGCAACTCTCGGCGAGTCGTTCGAAGTGGGCCTCGGCCTGGAAGATCTTTGTGCCGTGCACGGTTTCATAGGCACGAATGCCTTCAAACACGCCATACCCATAGTGGAGCGTTTGTCCGAACAAGTCGGTAACAGCCTCGCGTGCAGGAACAAATTCTCCGTTCAGGAATAGCATGGTGTCTTGGGAGTAGTATGGATTCATCGGAATAACAATCGTTAGTTGGTTGGAAGGTGATAAAAACGAAACCGCCCCGGAGTTGGTCGGGGCGGCTTCAAATCAGATCGTTGGTATGACGGATCATGGCCCCGAGGTTATTGGCGTGACAACAATAATGAGCACCTGCAGTCGTAGTGCGACAAGAGCATTTACCCGGCTCAAAAAATCGTTCCCAAAAGATTGTGTGTGACTCATGTGCGACTGCTGTACGACAAGAATGAAAAGAAATGTTCGCACTTCAATGGTGACGTCGGAAAAAATTTTGTTGAGAACGAATGTTAGGTAGAGCGAGTGGCGCTACCCAATGATCGTTAGTCGCGAAGGTGGGGCGCGCTACGGACGGAACGACACGTCGTACAAGTCGCGAAGCTGTTGGTGAATCATCGACTCGGGCAGCATGCGAAAGGCCGCGTTGCGCAACGTCATCAACAGTGGGTTCTCCAGTTGCGCAATCCTGCCGAAATTCCACGATTGATTGACAATCGATGTGGTGCGGCGAATCCGGTGGATCTCGAACCTACGAAAGGCCTCTTCGGGTGCATAGGCCGCGAGTGCATTGGCGAGTGTGGCCGCGTCTTCAATGGCCATACAAGCGCCCTGGCCCAGGTTGGGTGTCGTGGCATGGGCCGCATCACCCATGAGTACAATCCTCCCGAACGCAAAACGGTGCATGGGCTTCAAATCAATGATATCATTCCAAATAATCTGATCATCGGGGGTCATCTCCAGCAACGCAGTTACCGGAAAATGAAAGCCCTTGAATATTTCTTTGAGCTCCATCTGTTTGGCGCGTCGCATCCGATCGTCATTCATGGGTGCATTGAGCGTGGCAAACCAATAGACCCTGTTGCCCGGCAGCGGTACTACGCCAAACCGGCGACCCGGTCCCCAGGTTTCGCTCATTTCATCCGGGTTCATTCCCACCGGCATTCCCTGGGTGACCCCGCGCCAACAGGTGTAGCCAGCATAGCGTGGAGTCGTTTCGGGCACCAGGCGTTGGCGAATCCGCGAGTGGATGCCATCCGCCGCGATGAGGTAGTCGCACACAGCACTACTGCCATCGGCGAAAGTCAGGGTCACTCCCGTCGTGTGCTGCTGCACATCCACGGCGGCTTTGCCGGTATGTACAGAACCCGGGGCGGCCAACCGGTAGAGGACTTCGTGCAGATCCGCCCGGTGAATTGTGAAACTGTTAAGCACACCAAATCGACGCGTCATGGCGTCCATATCGGTTTGACTGATGATGCGGCCATCGGGTGTCTTGCCGAAAGCAAATTTTAGTTTCTTCCCGGCGGCAACGACTTCCTCGCTGATGCCGATTTCCTGATAGGCTTTGACTGCATTCGCTGCCAGACCCAGCCCGGCACCCAGTGGTTTATAGGAAGCCGCCGCTTCATAGACGGTAGCCCGTATCCCTTTGCGCTGAAGGGCGATAGCCAGCGAAAGGCCGCCAATGCCACCGCCCAGAATTGTGAAATTGTTCATGCTAAGCCAAGATACGGGCTATTCCCAGGCTGAGTTGACTGGCTTTTGTAAGAATTTGATTTTCGAGGCTGGCCGTGTATCGAGATTTTCTGAATAATCCTACTTTTGTGTCCCTTTCAAGGGTATCAAACCGTGAGAGGCATAAAGCCGAAGTAGCTCAGCTGGTAGAGCAACGGTTTCGTAAACCGTAGGTCGTGGGTTCAAGTCCCATCTTCGGCTCTCCCGGTTCATCGGTTCAGATTCAGCCTACAGGCCCTGAATTGCTTGAAATTGGGTTTTGGGTGGACGGCAAAGCTTTTATACCTTTGCCGCCTTGCCTGCCCGACGGAGCCTGTGCGAAGTTGGGTTAACATCCTGCCCGGGTGGTGAAATTGGTAGACACGTACGTTTGAGGGGCGTATGGCGCAAGCTGTGCTGGTTCGAGTCCAGTCCCGGGCACCGAGCCACCAGAGAGGTGGCAAAAAATGAGAATCTGACCGATGGAAGCGGTTCCATCGGTCTCTTTTTCGGCCGATTGTTTCACAATCGTTTCACAGAAGATGGGGTACTCAGCTAAAATCAAGATCGATGCAGATCGCCCGAAGAAAGACGGCACCGCCGCCATCTTCCTCCAGGTGATCGTGGACCGGAAGAAGCGCCGGATCGATCTGGATATTGCCTGGCCGCCGGCAAAGTTTTCTCCGGTAGATCTGTGCCGGCCGAGGATGCGCAACGATCCCGACTACCAGGAGTACAACATCATCATCGAGAATGCTAGGTCGAAGGCCAACTCCATCCACAAGGACTACTTGCTGCGCGGGTTGCACCTGACACTGGATAGCTTCATCCGTGAGTATCGAAGCAACCTGAACAAGAACGACTTCATCCAGTACTTCGCGCAGATGTCATACGACCGATGGAACAAGCGGAAGATCAAAGACAACACGTACGAAAAAGAGAAGGGGACGATCATGCGGCTCCGGGAGTTCAAACCCATCATCCCCTTCCATGACTTCCACGCTGAGTGGGCGAAGGAGTTTGACAATCACCTGAAGAGCAAAGGCAACGACCACAACACACGATGGGCCCGGCACAAACATGTGATCACCTACCTGAACATGGCCCGGGCTGACAGGATCACGTTCACCGATCCGTACAGCCGCTTCCAGAACAAGCTTGTCGAAGGCAGCTGGAAGGCCCTCGAGCTCGACCAGATGAAGCAGCTGCTCATGCGGTACCTGGAGTGGAAGGACCGGCCGGTCCCATTCCTGGCCAGGAAGATGGGCCAGCGCCAGGAGGATCTCCGTGAGGGACTGACCAAACCCGAGATCATTGTGCTTCGCCGCTTCCTGTTCTCGTGCAACTGTGCGCTCCGTATCAGCGACCTGCAGGAGCTGGACCGGTCGATGTTCAGCAATGGCGAAATGAGCATCACGCCGAAGAAGACTGAGAACTACGGCACCCGGATCACTTCGGTACCGCTCAACGATATTGCCCGGCTGATGCTGGACGACGAGCTGGCCGACAATCCAGGATTCAAAGTATTTGATCGGTACCGTGACCAGAGCTCAAACAGGCTGCTGAAGCGGATAGCGAAAAAAACCGGTCTGAGTATTAACTTACACCACCACGTTGCGCGGTACACTTTTGCCAGTCTCATGGACCAGGCCGGCGCCAACCACACCGGGCTGATGAAATACATGGGCCTGCGGAAGCGGGAAACCCTGGAGAAGTACGTGAAGACGAATGCCAAAGTGATCGCCGCGGATATTGGCAAGATGAATGAATTGATAAAATCAAAAACAACACCATGAACAAACTGACCATCATTTTTGCCGGGTTGCTACTCTCTCTGAGTGCATCGGCTCAGGTGATTTTTGTCACCAAGAAGGACAGCACGCAATTTGAAACCAAGATCAATGCGACATCGAAGACTGATCTGTATGTGCCCGAGGGCAGGATTCCAATTAGCGATTTAATCTCCGTGGCTTTCGACGGATATCAAGAGGGAAGTGTCGCCCTGTATGATAACCTGAGAAAGCAGAAGGTGGTGGTGAGCTATGACTATAAGAAGGGGAGCAAAGCTCCATCGTACATTGCAGTTCCAGATAGTCCTTTAAAGGTAGCTGGCAGGGAGCCCGTCTCCCTTGACCAGGTTGTTGTCCGTCTGAATGAGTTTAACAATCAACGACAGACCGCCAAGGCGATGCAACTCATAGGTGTACTAGCAATTGGGGGCAGCGTTGCCCTTCAGGCTATCTACAACCAGCAGTACGCTGATGATCTGGCAAAATGGAATGGATCTGGCCCTGCCCCCACACAAAATGTAGTCCCCTCTGCTATTCCAATTGCCGGCGCCGTCCTTTTCACCATAGGCATTAGCATTGATCTGAGTGCGGGAAAACACCTGAAGCTAGTCGTACCAAAGTAGCAATCCGGCTTCCATTGGAGGTAACAGATTGAAGATCAGCTGCCATCCATTCTAGGAATATCACGAGCGAGCAATAATTGCCTCGCAAAACTCCCGGCGGCCTTGCAATTCCCAGCCGTCGCCAATTCAATTTTTAAAGAAATATGAAATCAGACTGCGAACGATGCGTCGTAGGTCTGACTGGATCGCTGCCGATGGATCAGTCCATGGTATAGACGATAGTCATGGGCATCGGTGTAGTGGGTGGCATGCTCGGGCTTGACCGATGGATTGGTCTCACTGCTTTTGTCCTTCTTGTCCAGCTTCATCCCAGCGCTCTCGAGGGAGATGCGCATATCTTTGCATCGGTTGGCATTGTACCTGATCTTGGGTAGCCTGGTGTCTTGCTCACGGTGCAGGTTGTTGATGAACCTATGCCGCTCGATGTGCTCTACATCCCCTACCTTCTTGCGTATCACGCGCCATCCCTCATCCCTTAGCTTCTCAGCAAACTGTTCGAAGTTGGTGAGCTTAGCATTACCCACCTTATTGTTGCCACTCTTGTCTCCCCACTGATATACCAGTTTGGTCTTGTGGTGCTTGTAGTACTCGATGAACATCTTGGCCAGGTCATCGATGATGAGGGGGTGGTATACGTGCATGGAGTTGATGAACCGCACCTCATCCTTGGTCTCCTGGTCGATGGTGATACAGTTAAATGCACCCCAGTCATGGCTGATATTAAGGGGCAAATCGGGGTTGCAGTCCTTATCCCATCGGCAATCGTGGTGCAGCTGCTTGGCAGATAGCCCACCCAACCCCTCAATGTGGTCGTAGTTGAAGCTGTCGGTGTACCAATGGTTCTCGTTCAGGCTTGGGTAGAACAGCGCACCAAACTTGCGGATGCGCTTATTCATCACTTCCACCAGGTACTGGATATCTGACATCTCCCGCCTCCAGGATAGGATGGTCTCATCGCCCAGGATGTAGCGGTTGTGCCAGCTGGTGCCCTCGATGTAGAAGTACTCATCCGGATGCTGCTTTGCCTTGATCTCAGTATCGAGCAGCCAAGAGCCCATGTGGCTGTATGGCATCGAGCTGGTGAATGACTGCTGGCGGTGATACATCATGCCCTTGAAGATGGGATGCGTCGGGCGGATCGTCGGGATAACGATCTGATCGTACTGGTCCTTCTTGATGAGCAGCGCCTCATCCACAATCACCCAGTCATAGCTGCCGCCCCGCAGGAGCTGCGGCCGGTCGAAGGATCCGAACACGATGGTGGT
>JAYRXB010000007.1:0-2675 GCA_041917735.1 Cyclobacteriaceae bacterium | reverse complement strand
TCTATACGTTGACGACGCACTTCCCGTGGATAAACACAACTGGCTACGGCGCAAGATCAATGTAGCGAAGCACTTTGAAGTAAGTTCCCTGGCGGTCCGAAACGATCTGCAGGCGGGCAACATGAGTTTGACCAGGACCTTTGCGTTGGATGAGAAAGACTTCCTGGCAAAAGGAGGGGCTATTCCAATTTTTGTGAAGAATGCGGGAATGATTGCGGTGATAGCTGTTTCCGGGCTTCACGAGGAAGAAGATCATCGGATCATTGTCGAAGCGCTGAAGGGTAAGTTTTTCTAAGCTTGCTGAACAATCACAACGATCAGGAGCAGTTCACGGATAAATTCTTGTAACTTTTGAAATGCAAACTCGTCTTGAAGGCAACACCCATGATTGATTCCCACCAAGACCTCGTAAAGACTGCCCGCATCGCCGGCCTGTGGTACCTCGCCCTGGCCATCACCGGCGTGCTGGGGTTTGTCGTGTACCACCCGCAGGTTTACGTGGCGGATGATGCCACGAAGACGCTTGCCAACCTCACCGAGTCCGCGTCCACTGCACGCATCCGGCTAGCCCTCGAGCTGGCCATCATCGTATCGCAGGCTTTGGCGGCGGTGTGGTTTTACAAACTCTTTCGCGGCATCCACGAGTTTGGCGCCTGGTCGTTGGGGATCTGGGGCACGGTCAATTCGGCCGTCATTATGGTCAGTGCCATCGCCATGGGGGCAGCCATTGATGTGGCGGGATCGCCTGCTTCGCAGGAAGACAAGCTCGTTATGATCCAACTGCTGTCGCGCCTGTCGGCCAACGCATGGGGAGTAGGTGGACTCTTTTTCGGCCTCTGGCTCATCCCCATGGGGTATGCAGTCACGTCATCCGCGCGCATGCCGGTCTGGTTAGGGCGTATCCTGATCCTCGGTGGTGTTGGCTACCTGCTGAGCACCTTCATCGGCTACATGGGCTACACCAACGCTGTAATAAGCGGACTCACCATTCCCGCCACCATCGGCGAATTCTGGATGATTGGCTACTTGTTGATCTACGGCATCCGCAAGCCCGATAGCGCTACCTAGCCCGTGCAGCATGCTGAACAAAAGCACCGTTCGGGTTGTTAGTCAAGGAAACATCCCGGCGCTATGGATATTCTCAAGGTTCGCCTTCTCGAAACCCTCGCCCTCGTTGTCATCTATGTCTTGGCTTACCTGCTCACCAAGACCGCCATCAACAATGCATTAAAGCACACGGGGCTCCAGCGCGGGCGCCGCAAGGTGGTGATCAAGGCCCTCCAGTTGTTCAGCACACTCACGGTGATGGTGCTGGCAGCCGGAATTTGGGGCTTGGACCAGGACCAGATTGCGGTCTTCGCTACGACGATCATCACCGCGCTGGGCATCGCCTTCTTCGCGCACTGGTCGTTGTTGTCCAATATAACGGCCAGCGTCATTCTCTTCTTTTACCATCCGCTGAAGTTTGGCGACTACATCCGTGTAATCGACAAGGATGCGCCGTTTGAAGGGGAGGTGGTGGAGTTGACCTATTTCTTCGTTCACCTCAAGACGCGATCCGGCGAGCGGATCACGGTGCCAAACGCGTTCCTGGTTCAGCGTTCCGTGGTGGTGGAAGAAAAAAAGCAATAGTTCAGGCGCTTCAAGTACCCAGCGGCGGCTCGTCGGTCTCCGACAGTTTACCGCCCATGGTCCGAATGGCTTCGTCGAGTTCGGTCATGCTGCTGACCAGCATGGCTTTGATTTCGGCTTCTTCCCCGGGACGGAGGCGGAGCGCCAGCAGGTTGATCAGTCCGCGGATGCGGCTAACGGGGGCGCGCAGGATGTGCGAATTGAAGTGCGTATACTCGGTCAGTCGGAGGCTTTGTTCGCTCAGTTGTTCGTGCGTGGCGTGGATCTTTTCACGCAGCTGCCGCGTCAGGTCCAGCAGGCTTTCTTGCTGTTCGGCCAGCTGCCGGTTTTGTTCCTCAATCACCTGGTTGCGGCGCATCAGCGATTCGTTCAGTTGGTTGTTGACCCGTACCATGTAGATGACTGCGCCGTTGAAGAATACGGCCAGCAGCAGCACGAGGACACGCCAGCGCGTGAACCCGGACACGAACAGGGCATTCGCTTCACCTGGCCTGCGGAAGGCTTCTAGAAATTCAACGAAGAAGATGACCAACAGCCAGGTCACGACTACCATAGCCACGTAGGCACCCTGCTCGCGCCGCCACGAGAAGAGGATATGCACCATCACGGAAGCGATGGTAGCGTACAGTCCCACGGTGACAAAGGCTGCTTCCGTTGCTCCGCGCTGCAGTGGAACCAACACGATCGTGAAGAAAATCCAGGCGCAGATAAACAGGAGTTTGGAGACCATGCGCCGCCGGAGATGATTCAGCAACAGCCCGGCCACGCACACCAACAGCAATCCAAATGGTATCCACACTTCATAGCCGTGGGAGCCGGGCAGTGTCAGGTAGGTGCGCCAATTGCTCAGGATATACAGGAGCACGATGCCCAGGATCAGCAGGTAGACGACATTGGAAAGCATGGTCACGCGCCGGTACTCGTAGTCCATGTCGTCGGAGACACCCAGCTGAATGAGGCGGTATTTGCGCATGCCGGGAGTAAGCTAGCGGTTTTGGCAGTTCGGAGCAACTGATGTTCAACGGCAAGAAACCGGGTGGTGT
>JAYRXB010000006.1:0-15354 GCA_041917735.1 Cyclobacteriaceae bacterium | reverse complement strand
GGTATTGGCTGCAGTATAGGGATACACATCTACCGTGATGTCAATGCCGGCATTTCTGGCCGAATCCACCAAGGCAAGACCTTTCGTGGCCAGGCCAAACTGGGCCACACCCGCTGCCTTGAAATGATTGATCTGCGCCCGTACTCCCGCTTCCTTCGCAATACGAATGGTTTCCCGGATGGATGCAAGCAAACCGCTTCCTTCATTTCGCATGTGGGTGATGAATATTCCCTGGTGTGCGGCAGATACCTTTGCAAGTTCAATGATCTCCTCGGTGGAGGCATAAAGCCCGGGCACATAGATGAGGCCTACCGAGAAACCCAACGCTCCCTGTAGCATGGATTGCTCTACATAGTACTTCATGCTGTCCAATTCCATGGGGGTAGCTTTGCGGTTTACAAGTCCCATGACTTTTTTGCGTGTCCAGTTCAACCCTGAGAAAAATGCAATGTTGGGTGCCACCTTCAGGGATTGCGCATAGGCATCGATCGGGTATGGCTGGTCCCCGCTATGCAGGCTCGCACAAAGGGTTGTAATCCCCTGGCGGAGGAAATTCTCTGGTTGCGGAAACTGGTGTATGGTGGTTTGAATGTGTGCGTGCGAGTCGATGAAACCAGGTGCCAGTATTTTTCCACGAATATCCATCACGGAATCGGCAAGCGCGGGATCGATTTCCTCCCTGGAAACCCGTGCGATCCGGTCGCCCTTGATGGCCACACTGCCATTGAACCGTGGACTGCCTAGTCCGTCGACGATAGTTCCATGGGTGATCAAGAGATCGTACGGCTTCTCCCGGGTTGTGCATCCCAAGGGCAATACGAGTATCAGGATAGCGACACATCGAAGGGGATTCATGATGGTTTTGATTCTGGATTTAACAATGGGGATGGGGATCTATTCTTTCAGCGGCAACCCCTCATTTACCAGAGTCACCAGGAAGCGACCGGGTTCCTCCAAGAAGGGAAAATGGCCGCTATCCCGAAAGGAATAGAACTCTTTCTTGGGCGCAGTAATCTTATCGAAGTAGGCCTTGCAGGGTTCATAGGGCGTATGCAAGTCATGCTCGCCCATCATAAAGATAATCGGGATGCTGAAGGTGTAGTCAAATTCGGTACGACGGCCTGCGCGAATTATTTTTCGGGTACTCCACGGCGTACTGACCTCCAGGCTCTCCACTTCTTGCCTGGAATATTCGGGAGCCAAAGCTGGCAGCGAAAAATAGAGACTTATGTCACGCTTCCCGTACCAGCCTCCGTTGTAGTACCTCGCCCATTTGCGGGTGACGAGAATTTCGCGCGGCGGAGAACCTCCCGGCTTCGGATACGGGGCGATCGCCTTCAACTCAACCACTGCGGCCTCGTTTTTCTCCGCGTTGGCCAACTCCATCAACTTCGTGTAGAGATAGCCTTCCGGGTCGCCCGGTGAAGGCTGGCCAACACCAATGTAGGCATGCAACTTTTCAGGTATGGCGGCAGCCAAGCGGATGCCCACGCTGGCGCCAAAGGAGTAACCCATTATGAAGATCTTCTCTTTACGCAGTGTTTCACGCAAGTAATCTACCAGCGCAAGGCCGTCATGCACGATCTCGTCCCGGTTCAGGTTGGCTTTGGCACGCGCCGTATCGGCCGTCAGCCAATTCTTGCCGGACACGCGCTGATCCCACTGCACGACGGTAAAGTAGTCTTCCCAAGGGTTCTGGAACGCCCAGCTTACGGGCATTACCGGACTCGCCGGGCCTCCATGGATGAATAGCAACACCGGGTTGGACTGGTCCTTACCCCGGATAGAGATCCATTGCTTCTCGCCATTCAGTGTGACCTGCTGAAGCAACTCGATGCCCTTCGCAGTGTGGATTTTCCGCAATTCCCGGATCAACTCTACAGCCTCCTCCCGGGAGGAAATGATTTGCGCGTGACTGACCAAGCAACTGGCCAACGCTACGAGCAGGGAAAGATATCGCATACGCGTTATGTTGTTTGCTGCGTGATCCAAATCGGCTGTGCAGCATTGTTTCTCGAATATACCGTGCGCGTAACGAAAGGCCCCCATAGCGTAGTCAAAATTTCCGATGAGCATAAAGTATCGCGTCGTACCGGTCCTTCACATCAAATTCTCGCTAACTTTAGGGCCTTGCCACTAGTCCTGAAAGTCATGCGGAGATTTCGTGTCATTGGCTGTAATGCCGCTGGCGTACTGGTCCTATTCGCAGTCATGTTTTCCTGCCAGCCCGTGCAGAAGGAACAGGAACAGGCTTCCGTAAAAGTAGCTGACTCTCTCGAGGCGAATCTCCCGTGGGCAGAAGGATCAGAAATGCTCGGGATGGGCGAATCCTACGGCGGTGACCTCGACAGCCTTGTCAAACGCAGGATTATCCGGGCACTGGTACCCTACTCCCGCACGTACTACCACATCGACGGCAAGGGAAGAAGCGGTATGGCCTACGAGGCGGTCAACGCGTATGAGCAATACCTCAACACGAAGTTGGGATTCTCGCCACCCAAAGTACGCATCGTCTTCATCCCCGTCAGTCACGACCAGTTGTTAACAGCACTTCGCGACGGCTACGGTGACCTGGCCCTGGGGGGGATCACGGTGCTGGAAGAGCGCAAGGCCATGGTGGACTTCAGCACGCCAACCCAAACGGGGCTAACGCAGATCGTCGTTGGTGGTCCTTCTTCGCTGCCGCTCCGCCGGTTGTCGGACCTGAGCGGCAAGCCGGTCTTCGTATACAAGCATGGAAGCTATGCCCAATCGCTCCGGAGGCTGAATGACTCGTTGCAGCGTGTGTTGCTACCGCCGGTACAGATTCAGCCAGTAGATGAGTATCTCTCTGTGGAAGACATCCTGGAACTTGTCAGCGCAGGGCACCTGCCCTACACCGTTGTGGAATCCGACATGGCGCATTACTGGGCGACACAGTTCGACAGCCTTCGGGTATATGATCACCTGGTGGTGCGTTCCAACGCCTCGTATGCCTGTGCTGTCAGAAAGGGCACACCCAAGCTGATGGCTTCGATCAACCAGTTCATCCAGACGCATCGCAAAGGAACTGAGTTTGGCAACATCCTTTACCGCCGTTACCTGGGCAACGAACGCAAGACTGCGTCGCGCCTGCACCCGAAGTTTTCTCCCGCTGCTGTCCGGAGCCTTCAGGGTCACTTCGTTACCTACGGCAATCGTTACCAGTTGGATTGGTTGCTGCTGATGGCCCAGGGATACCAGGAATCCCGTCTCGACAACAACGTGGTTAGCCGCGCGGGCGCGGTAGGCATCATGCAGGTCAAGCCATCCACCGCAGCCGGTGCACCCATCAACATCCGCAACGTTCGGCAACTGGAGAATAACATCCACGCCGGTGTAAAGTATGACCGACACCTGATCGATCACTATTTCCAGGATGAATCGATGGATGTGCTGAACCGTCACCTTTTTGCGTTGGCCGCCTACAATGCCGGGCCAGCCCGCATCGCGCAGTTGCGAAAGGTGGCCCAGGCGCGGAAACTGAACCCCAACATCTGGTTTAACCAGGTGGAAATGGTTGTTGCCCGGGAAGTGGGCCGCGAAACGGTTCAATATGTCAGCAACATTTACAAGTATTACATCTCCCTCTCCGCCTTGCGTGCCTATGAAAGAGCCGCGGGCAAGCCGGTCTGGCCGGCAAGCACCCTTAACCCTTAATTTGTAAACCATGTCATCTACCGGATTCCTTCACCTACGCAAGTCGCCGGAACTCCTGACGAGCGTGCATGACGAGCAGACAGCCAACTCGAAACTGGACTTTACCTTCGTGTTTGTCCTTGTCCTTGCGGCCAGCATCGCCACGCTTGGCCTGGCCGCCAACAGTGAGGCCACCATCGTGGGCGCCATGTTGATTTCACCGCTGATGAAACCCATCATGGCGCTGGCTTACGGCATCTCGGTGGGTGACCGGTCCATGAACCTGCGTTCACTGCGCACCCTGTTCGTCGGGATACTGATCACACTGACAACGGCCGCCGTGGTGGAGAACATCCTCAGCCTCTTTGAACCCACTGATATGATTTTGGCCAGGACTAGCCCCAGTCTCATCGACTTGTGTGTGGCCATCGCTGCTGCCGGTGCAGGCACCCTGGCGGCAACCCGCAAAAGCATCTCGGATACACTTCCCGGCGTTGCGATTGCTGTTGCCCTCGTCCCTCCCCTGTGTGTCACGGGCATTGGCCTTTCGGTCATGTCGAAAACCATCGCCTTGGGGAGCCTGACACTTTTTTCAGTAAACCTCGTCGCCATCGTGCTGGTAGCTTCTAGCCTCTTCATGCTCGAAGGCGTCGGCAGTCCCCGGCGTGCGTTGCCCGTGCTCGCCGCTGTTGTGGTGGTCGTGGCAGGCTTCATCTATGTGTTGTCGGATTCCCAGAACAGGCTTCGGCAGGAAGACATCGCGCACGAGGTGATCGAGGCGTTCCTGCGGGAGAGCTATGTGCGCGACCGAATCGCGCATCCCGGTGATCTCAATCGTGTGCTCGCGGAGGGCTACGACGACCACATCTATGTATTCGCCGAAATCAAGGCTACGCCCGAGAAGTTCACGCAACGGGAAATGGACGAACTGCACCGTCGTCTTTCGGAGAAACTGGAGGCGGCCATCAACCTGAAGGTTTTACTGGTGGAATCGAAGGAACTGAAAGTCTATTCGAGCAAGCTGCCGGAAGGCATGAATACCGACTACGGTATTGATATCCTTCTGCCGAAGTAGGGTTTGCCGTTCAAAGAGTGGTAACTCACTTCCGAAGACCGTCGAGCCTGCGCTTCTCCTGCCGGGCACGTTCCATCAACTGATTCAACGCCGGGCGATCAAGGTATTTTCCCTTCGCCACCACGCCGTGGATTTGGCGCAATGCCTTCACGTCCTGCAGTGGATTGGTGTCCAGGATTACCAGGTCAGCGATCTTCCCAGACGAAACGCCAGCCGTTTTGTCGCCCACGCCGAAGTAGGCAGCTCCATTTACAGTTGCCGTTTGAAGGATTTGTACCGGTGTCAGGCCGGCGGACTGGAATATCTCCAGTTCCTCGATCAGGGACTCAGCCGGATACACCAGGGTATTTAGTGCGGCGCAATCACTGCCGGCAATGATCTTCAGCCCGGCCTTTTGAAAAAAGGGAATTTGCTGGCGAAGTCGGATGTAGTTGGCTTTGCGTTGCTCCCGTTGCTCCGGCGTCTCCTGGCCCATCCGGTCGATCCGCCATTGGTAGTTGGATTTGTATTTCTCGGTCAGCCAGGTATTCGCTTCATCGTTGCTGTGATCAACGTCATAGAGATAGGCGAGCTGTCGCCCTCCGATCAGTGTTGGGCATACGAACACACCAGTTTTTGCGAGTGAGGCATAGTTGGCGTTGGCTCGTGCCTGGTCAAAGGTAGCGGCATACCGTGCGCTGGCTTCTGTTCTGGTGATCTTGCCCGACCGCAAATCGGTAGTAATCTGCTGCTCGTCACTGCCCAGCCTGAGCATATAGCTCGCATGCTCAATGCTGGTGAAGCCTGCCTGAACAAGCTGGGATATCGGCACCTCGATGGGCACATGGCCCGAAACCCGGTAACCGCGGGCATGGGCAGCGCTTACACTTTTCACGAAAAGGTCACCGGGAAGTGTGTTCTCCGTGATCTTGACAAAGTCAACATGGAGGCGATCCAGCTTGTCGAGCATGGCGTTCAACTCTTCTTCATTTTCGATTTCGAGATCCCCTTTCCAGATGGAGTTCTTCCCTTCCAGTTTTAAGCCGGCCGTATAGATGGTGGGGCCAATGCGTTTCCCGGCGGCTATCTCATCTCGCCAGGCCAGCACCTGTTCGCCCAGGTCGCTGGCACAATCCCGGACGGTGGTGATGCCGTAGGCCAGGAATACAGGCAGCAAGGCCGCGTTGTCCTCGACCAGCTCCGCTCCCTCCAGGTGCACATGCATGTCCCAGAGCCCGGGGATGATGTATTTGCCCCTGCATTCCACGTAGAACTTGACCGAAATATCCTTCAGTTGCTCGGGGGCCCCCGTGCGTACAATAACGCCGTCTTGTATCAGGACGCTACCGGGCATAACCGTTCCGGTGAGCACGTCGACAATGTTGGCGTTTGCCAGGAGCATTTGCTCCTGCGCCTGGCACGTACCCAACGCAAGAAGCAGGATGGAGATCAGGATGCGCATGGTGTGAAGGTAGGAAGGTTTTTCGATGCGCGGGGAATGGCTACTCCTTCAAACTACAAGCCGCCCACGTTGGCCAGCACGGCGCTAATATTCGAGGATAAACTTCGAGAGGTTCTGCTGCGTCTCCAGCCTGAACTTCTTCCGTAGGCGATACCGTGTTACTTCTACCCCGCGCAGGGAAATCCCCATCAGGTTGGCGATCTCCTTGGTGTCCATCTTGAGCCGAAGGAAAGCGCAGAGTTTCTGCTCGCCCGGCGTGAGTTCCGTGAATTCCGTGGTGAGTCGCTTGAGGAAGTCGCCGTGCACTTTGTCGAAGTGGATTTCAAATTGCTTCCAGTCCTCCTGCACCTTCAGCGTGGTGTCAATTTCCCGGATGATGCGTTCAAGCGCACGCTGTTGATCTTCCACCTTGTCGGTCAGCTTCGCCTGGCGTATCTCCTCCTTGATGTTTTCCATAAACTCGTTCTTCACCACCAGGTTCATGGCGGAAGCGGCCAGCAAGCTGTTGAGGTGGCCCAGTTCAGTCTTTATCTGCTCTTCCTTCAGTTCCTGAAGTTCCCGTTGCTTTTGAGCCAGCTCCCGCTGCTTGGCCTGCTCCAGCCTCGACTGTTTCGCGCGGTAGTATTGACGTTGCAGCCGGTAAAGCTGGTACAGGATCAGGCACGCGATCAGGAAGTAGACCGCCCGGGCAAGCGGTCGATTGTAAAAGGAAGGCATGACTTCGATGGTCAGGGGTTGGCCTGTCATTACCTCGCCGCGCGAATTAACGGTTTGAACATGAAAGAGATAGCTACCCACTTTCAGGTTGGTGTATTCCTTCACACCCGATGTGGTCCATGCGCCATAACCTTCATCGAAGCCGCTCAGGTGATAGCGGAATTGTTGGTTGCTCACATCCTTGAACTTGAATGACTCAACGACAAACTGAACTACCCGCGAGCTTTCCGAGATCCGAACCGGGCCAATCATTCCGGGACGAGGCGCAAACGGGGACCGCACGTACAGCAGACTGTCCTCGGCCACACTGTTCACTTTACTGATAAGGGGCTCGTTCATCATCGTCACCCCTCCTTCCCGTTCCGGGTTAAAGTGGATAAACCCTTCGTTTGCATTGAACAAAACTCCCGAAGAAATGTGGCGAGAAACGTTTAGCAGATCGTTGTTGAACGATTGCCTAAGCTGAAACAGGGATGAAGGCACGTACACGTAGTTCCCGGGGCTCACTTGCTTGAACAGCCCCACATGGTTCTCGGAATAGACGTACACATTCTGCTGGAGATCCTGCACCAGAAGATATACCCAACTCTTGCCCAGCGTCGGGGTAAATACGTCCTCCTCCACGATCGTATCGGTCGATTGGTCGAGCCTGAATATGCCCTTGGTGGTGCAGATGTACAATTGGTCATCGATCAGACTGAGGAAAATGTACTGCTGCAGCGGAAGTCCGTTTGGTGCGGTGACCTTGGTGACCTCCGCGCGGGACATGGAATCAGTCAAGGTTACCAGAAACAGCCCTTTGTAATACTGGCCTACCCAGATTCTGCCTTTTCGATCTTCCTCGAAAAACCGGCTGGATTCCAGGAAGCCGTCAATCCTACCTGCATCCTGCAATTCTCCCTTGCCGTCTAACGTGAAGCGATGAAGCCCCTCGTAGGTTCCTCCAATGACAAAGTGCGGATTGGTGCGCAGTGGTTTGACCTGCCAGAGACCGTTGCAGGTGGCGCGCCGGGTGGCCTTCCCGCCCTCGAGCAGGAAGAGGCCGGTATGGTGCCCGGCATAGAGCTTGCGGTTGATTTGTTGCAGTCCGTACGCAGGCCCTTCGGTGCCGCTCAGAAACTGGCTTTTGGATGCCCCGGCAGCCAGGAAATAGATACCGTTTGACGTAGTGTAGTAGATGCCTTCCTCCGTTTCAAAGGCGTCATAGCCGCTCCCCTGCAAATCGATCTCCTGGTTAATCAGCCGCAGCGGAGAATCGATGTCAATCAGGGCGATTCCATTCTGCATCCCAACCCACAGGTTTCCGCCATGATCCTGGAAGACACGCAGGCAGGCATTGGACATCAATCCCTCTTTGACCGAGATGTTCTCAAGTTCCAAAGTCCGTTGGTCGAAGAGAAAGAGGCCGGCGCGCTGTGTGGAAATGACCACACGCCCGTCTGAAATCTGCTTTACGTGGTTTACATAGTTGCCGGAAAGAGCCTCGATCAGTTTTTCATAGGGCTTCATCGCCACCGGGGAATCCAACAACTCAACCATGCCGGAGTTGTAAAGGGCCACATAGCCATTCTCGCTTCGGAAGACACCGGCTACTACGTCGCCCCGGTGGCGCTGCGAGACAACGGGTATCAAATCGCGACCGACGATCTCGAACAGTTCCCCGGTTGGCGACTGTGTAAAAAAGCGGTTCCCCGCGACGAATGATCGGTTGAATCCGCCCGCTCTGCTGATGACCGCAATGGTGTCGTCAACAAAGAGATAAATGCCCTGGAAGGTGCAGAAGTATACTTTGGAGTCGTACAAGAACACGTCCCACACTTCATCAAAATTGATGAACTCGGCGGGAACCTTGTCCCGAAGGGAAACATAGCGCCAGTCCTCTTCAAAGTAGCCAAATTCGCCCTGGGAGCCAGAATACAACCGGTTCGTGTTCTCGTCAAACGCCAGCGACCGATACTTCTTTCCGGAGTTCAGCGCGTGCTTTCCCCAGGTAGTCCCATTGAAGGCAAGGACCCCGAGGTTATTGGCCACAAACAGATCCAGGTCTCGGTTTTGTGCAAAATCGATGTTCTGTATGCCCGCTTCATACTCAGACGGAGCGAAGTTCTTGATCGGGTACTTGCCAAAATTGGCCTCCGCCGGCAGAAATCCTGAAAAAAAGGCAAGAAAGAATAGCCAGGATCCCCTGCGCATGGCATCCTGCCAAATAGACCCTATTGTGTGACGCATGTGAGGTAAATATAGCCATTAGGGCCAATGATAAAGACATTATTGAAGTTTTGTAGTAGTCCCTGAAAGGTATTGACGTAGCGTTTTTTAAGGCATTTGTGGCAGAACTGCGGAATTTGCAATCGTTTGCTAGAAATAACCGGGAACCATCGTTTGCTGTTGTGTAGCTACAAATCTCCTATCCTATGAAGAACGCTTGCCTAGTGCTCCTCCTGTTTGTCCTGACCAGCCCCGCTTTCGCACAGCCAGCCCGGGTGGCGGTCCAACAGAATGAATTTGGGATGAAACTCCAGGTGAATGGCCGGGACTTTATGGTCAATGGGATGAACTGGGACTATTTTCCGATAGGCACCAACTTCTCCTATAGCCTCTGGAACCAGCCGGATGACATTATCCAAGCGGCCCTGGATGCTGAAATGTCCCTCCTGAAAAACATGGGGGTCAACACCATCCGGCAGTACACCGGGGTTCCCGCCCGGTGGATCACCTACATCTACGAGAAGTATGGAATCTATACCATGCTGAATCACTCCTTTGGCCGCTATGGCCTGACCCTGGATGGCGCCTGGGTTGCCAACACGGAGTATTCCGACCAGCGGGTACGGCAACTGCTGATGTCGGAGGTTGTTCAGATGGTCAATGAATACAAAAACACGCCTGGCTTGTTGCTCTACCTGCTGGGAAATGAAAATAACTATGGCCTTTTCTGGGAAGGCGCCGAAACGGAAGACGTGCCGGTCGCAGACAGAAAATCTACCATCAAGGCCTACGCCCTTTACAAGCTATTCAATGAAGCAACAGTTGCCATGAAGGCGGCGGATCAGGCTCACCCGGTGGCCATCTGCAATGGCGACTTGCTTTTCCTGGACATTATTAAGGCCGAGTGCAAGGACATCGATATCCTGGGTACCAACATGTACCGCGGAGTTTCTTTTGGCGATGCCTTTCAACGGGTGAAAGAGGAAATCAACAAGCCTATCCTGTTTACCGAGTTTGGTGCAGATGCGTTCAATGCACTCTCCAGTGCAGAAGACCAGCAGGCGCAGGCGTACTACATGGTTGGCAACTGGAAGGAGATTTATGAGAACGCGGCTGGCCTGGGCAAGGCGGGCAACTCCCTGGGCGGCTTTACTTTCCAATTCAGCGACGGATGGTGGAAATATGGCCAGACCACGAACCTCGACCTCCACGACGATAATGCCTCCTGGTCGAATGGCGGCTACACGCATGATTTCGATGCAGGCGAAAACAACATGAACGAAGAGTGGTTTGGCATCTGTGCCAAGGGGCAGACCTCCCCCCGCGGTCTGTATACGCTCTATCCCCGCGCCGCCTATTACGCCCTTCAGGAAGCGCACATGCTTGACCCGTACAAACAAGGTGTCACCGCGCAGAGCATCGCCGATCATTTTGCCGGCATCCAGCTCATGAACGCCGTCATCAGGGCCCGTGGTGATCAGGCAGCCCTGGTGGGTGAGCAATCGGCCAAGCTGCGTGTAAGTGAGCTCCGAGCCGAGTTTACCACGTTCAATACAGGGGGTACACTCATCACCACCCCCGATCAGCCCGATCCCAACAACGTCACCTACCCTAACCAGTTGGGATTTGACCACCTGGAATCCTACTTCGTGGGAATTGAAGGCAAGCCCGCATCCAACGTGCGCGCCAACGTGGTGTTCAACATCCTGGGTAACGTCCCCCTGAATCCGATAAATGAGATTTTCTATGAAAACCGGGGCCGGCCGTTAAATGTGCAGACCCAAACGGGTACCCAGGTATTGAATGCCTTGAACCGTGTGGCCGTGTACAAAGCGGACTATACCTGGAATCACAAATACTTTGACCTGCAGGGCTTCTTCCGCACGGGTCACTATCACTGGGGTTATGAAGGCGACTTCTTCGGTCTGTACCCGGAAGCCAACTACGGTCCCAACATCGACATCTATAACGGCAACGCTCCACAAGGCGCTGAGTTTACCTTCAAACGGGAACTGAAAGGACTGAAGGTTGCCCTGGGACGTGAGCTGTGGTGGGCGGCCAACCCCGCTATCCTCGTGAAATACAGTCGCGAGGTGGGCAAGGTCAACCTGACCGGAATCTTTCACGAGGATCTCGATGACCCGGGTCAGGCAATCAGTTCCATCGCCGTGCCGCAGCCGCGAACCCGGCGGTTGACCGTGTATGCGTCGACGAAGCTGTTCAATAAACTGAAAGTCGAGGCAGGCGGAATCTGGGGAGGTCAACCCCTGGTGGGCCGCGAATTCCAGGTCGTCAAAGGTGAGGAAGGCAACTACCAAGTCTATGTAGACAAAGTCAGTGCGAAGGATACGTGGGGAGGAAAACTCAAGGTAAGCTATTCTTCCGGCCGCATTAACTGGTATGCACAGGCCGCTTCCCAGGGGTTGGTGGCCAACGGTGGCGCTGACTATACCAAAACATTCACGGGTTGGTATCTCAAGGACAGTGGCAGTGGAAACAAGAACAACTTCTTCACCGGATTCACCTACGGCATTGGCAAATGGCAGATTGCCCCCAACTTCATGTGGCAAAAGCCACTGGTCGATCCCATCCCCGGCGACATCGGGGGTCCGGCAAGGCCCAGGAACATTCTGGATGACCCCTTCGTGGTCCGTTCAAACCGGGAAACGGTTGCCGGTGAACTTCTTCTGACGTTTGACCCGACACCGGGCACCTGGATGTATGAGTGGGACAACGACCGGGCCGAAGACTCCAAGTTTTCCACGAGCCTCGGTTTTGTCTATCGCCACTTGCCCACCACGCAGGATGCCGCTGTTATCTTCCCCGGTACAGGGCGTACTCCTGTAGCCGCATCCGGCGCACCACCGGCACTGGACCTTTGGGAAGTCAATGCGCGCATCGTCTCCAAGTTGAATCCCTCCCTCGGCATCATCGCCAACCTGTACGGTGGCAACGGCCAGGCCAACGGGCCTGACACCCGAACCATCCAACGTTTTGGCGGCGAAGTGCGCGTGATCTACCGAAAGATGAAACTCGTCTCTCACCTGAAGTTCAACGATTGGGGTCCGTTCGACTACCACCGCGACTTCAACCTCACCTTCCCGATTCAATCGTTGGTAGATCTTTCCACTTCGGTTGGCAAACCCGACTGGTTTATCCTGCCCAGCACCTCCATCGGCGTGCAGTTCATCTGGCGTTCGCTGAATCAATACTCTCCGCGGTACGCGCCGAACAAAGCCGAAGAGTTTGCCACCTCTCCCATCATTAGCCCCGTCGGTTTTCCCGATGGAAGTGAATGGGAGTTCAGGACCTATGTGCGTATCAGCGTTGGGAAATAAAGCAGAGAATGATCATGAAAACGAAACACCTTGTGCAAGCCGTCCTTTTGGGATGTATGGGCAGCCTCCTATCCGGTTGTGAGCGCGGACTTTCCGGTGATGCCGAATTCGCCACGTTCCCGAAGAATCCCGATGTGTTCATCGATGGGTTCAGCAGCGGACTCGAATATCGTCCCTTTGCCGGATCAAAGTTTACCGCCTTCACCGTCGACGACGAGACGAAGTACGCCGGCACCGCTTCGATGCGTTTTGATATCCCCAACGTAGGAGACCCTGACGGGGCCTTTGCCGGTGCCATTTTCCCGGATATGGGAGGCCGCGACTTGTCGGGTTACGATGCCCTCACTTTTTGGGCAAAGGCATCCCAGGGTGGTACCATCAATGAGATCGGCTTTGGCAATGACTTCGGTGAGAACAAGTACATGGTTACACTGAACAATTTGCGTATTGGCACGGCGTGGGCACAGTACACGATCCCGATCCCTGATCCTTCCAAACTTACTTATGAGAAAGGCATGTTCTGGTACGCAGAAGGCCCTGAGGGTGGCAACGGATACACCATCTGGATTGATGAGCTCAAGTTTGAGAAACTGGGAACGGTGGCCCAACCTCGGCCCTCGATACTCAACGGGGAAGACAAAACGGAGCAGACGTTCATTGGCGTATCCACGACGCTGACCGGCTTGACTCAAACATTCAACCTGGCGTCCGGGCAGGACATTACGGTTTCTGCTGCGCCTTCTTACTTTACCTTTTCATCCAGCAACGTCGATGTGGCCCAGGTGAATGAACTTGGCGTCGTTTCGATTGTCGGAACGGGAACGGCGACGATCACGGCGGTGCTGAACGGAGTGAAAGCCAAAGGCTCCCTGACCCTTGAGTCGTTGGGAACATTTCAAAGCGCACCCGCTCCGCCGGCGCGCAATGCGGCGGACGTCATCTCGGTATTCAGCGACGCCTATACCAACATCCCGGTGGATTTCTATAATGGCTACTTCGCGCCCTTCCAGACTACGTTGGGCGGTGCTGACCTGACCATTGATGGCGATCACCTGATTCAGTACACGAACCTGAACTTTGTAGCCACGGAATTCAAGAATCCCACGATAAACGTTACCGCGATGACCCACCTCCATGTGGACATCCAGATCCGTGAAGCCATTGACCCCGGCGATTTTATCTCGATTGAGCTGGGTGATTTCGGCGCAAACGGTGCCTTCGGTGGCGGTGATGACTCCAGTGCCAGGGTACAGTTCACCAGCGGAAGCCTGACCAGCAACAGTTGGATCAGCCTGGACATCCCCTTGTCGAGTTTTGCGATGGCCAGCAAAGCCAACCTGGCCCAGATATTCTTCATATCCGACGCCACGATTTCGACGATCCTGGTGGACAACATGTATTTCTACAAATAGAAATTAAATGACGACAACGATGAAGACAGCAACTACATCCTACGCCACCCGGCTCCTGATTACCGCCAGGCGAATCGCGTATTGCACCGGGTTTGCGTTGGCGCTGAGCTGCACGGACAATACCCAGCAGGTGGTGACGCTCAACCAACTTGTCATGCAGGACGAGTTTGACACGCCGGGCGCGCCGGATCCAGGTATCTGGAATTACGACATCGGCACGGGTCAAAACGGTTGGGGCAACAACGAGCTCCAGTTCTACACCGACCGTTCCCAGAACGTAACTGTACAAAACGGGTACCTCATCATTACCGCGAACAAGGAGTCATACAATGGTTCTTCCTACACTTCGGCACGGCTGCTGACCAAGGGAAAATTTGAGTTGACCTACGGCCGTGTGGAAGCCCGGATGCGCCTGCCGTGGGGACAGGGATTGTGGCCCGCCTTCTGGATGCTCGGGGCCGATATTGATGCGGTGACATGGCCTGGCTGCGGGGAAATTGACATCATGGAAGTCCGGGGACAAGATCCCACGATCCTGGTGGGCAGCGTGCATGGCCCGGGTTACTCGGGTGGCGAGGCGGTTTCGAAGAGCTACGAGCTGCAGAACGATCGCTTTGACACGGGCTTTCACGTTTTCGGTATCGAGTGGGGCCCCACCTACATCAACTATTACGTCGACAATGTTCTGTACAACCAGATCACACCAGCCGACGTCCCGGGCACCTGGGTTTTTAACAAACCCTTTTTCATCCTGATCAATGTGGCTGTCGGCGGAAATTTCGTAGGAGCTCCCTCCGCGGAAACTGTTTTCCCGCAGACCATGCTGGTGGATTACGTGAGAGTATATAAGTAGAACCGTAAACTCAATCCTGACGATTATGAAAATGCTTTTCAACATCACAAAGGTCATCCTCATCGGCTTGGCGTCAGCCACCGTATTCCTGGGCTGTGTAGAGGAAACCGACGAAGTGCCCAAAGTTGTTGCGGGCTTTACCTTCACGGTGACCGAAGCCGGAACCGTTACTTTTCTAAACACTTCGGAGCGGGCCACCCGGTACGCGTGGGATTTTGGCGATGGAAAATCCAGCACTGAAATCAATCCTGTAAAGTCTTACGTGGCAGGAACCTATATCGTAAGCCTGACAGCCTCCAACACGGCTGGGGCTTCCAACATCTTCAAGGATACCATCAATGTCATTATCAAAGACAAGATCAAGCTTCCGGTCACGTTTGATGAAACGAACACCGATTACAAAGTCACCACCTTCAATGGCGCTTCCTTCGCGATTGTAAACAACCCCAGCCCGGGAGGAACCAACAGCACAGCCTCCAAAGTGGGTGCCATCACCAACTCCGGCGTCGCGTACGAGGGAATCTTCATGGACTTCGAAACCCCGATCGACCTGGCCACCAAAAAGACCATTACCATTAATTTCCTCGCCAACGCGCCAGTCCCTGTCCTACTGAAGCTGGAGGAAGGCACCAGCGGTCCCGTCGAAACGACGG
>JAYRXB010000005.1:0-5650 GCA_041917735.1 Cyclobacteriaceae bacterium | reverse complement strand
CGTCCTCAACCAGATCGACCTCCCACACAGTTACTACTACCGCGAACTCTATCTTCCGCAACTCACCAGCGGACCTTCTTCTTCCGCCTGGACCCCGGATGGCAAGTCTTTGGTCTACTCCATGGCTGGCAGCCTTTGGATCCAATCCGTCGGCAGCACGGAGACCCGGCAACTGACCGATGATGCCGGTTATGACTATCAGCCTGATGTGTCTCCGGACGGCCGCCAGGTTGTTTTTGTTCGGTACACGGGCGAAGCGATGGACTTGATGCTCCTTGACCTCCAGGAAAAGAAGACCTATCGCCTCTCCGACGGAAAGAGCGTCAACCTTGAGCCGCGCTGGTCACCGGATGGCTCTCGCATCGCATTTGTTTCCACCGCCAACAGCGGACACTTTTTGTTGCATACGAGCTCGGTTGACCAGCACCAATTGCTGAACACCAAGGTGATTATCCCCGACCGAAAGAGTGAAGTAAAGCGTTACTACTACAGCGCCTTCGATCACGCCATCAACCCGGCCTGGTCCAGGGACGGCAAAAGAATCTACTTCGTTTCCAACCACGAGGTAGCTCATGGCACCGGTAATCTCACCGTGGTAGACCTGGAAAGTGGCGCGGAAAAGACGGTGCATTCGGAAGAAACCAGCTGGGCAATGCGGCCCGACTTGTCGCCAGACGGTACGCGGATAGTATACAGCAGCTACCTCGGGCAGAACTGGCACCAGCTTTGGCTCCAGCCTGCCGAGGGTGGCTACGCCTTCCCCATCACGTATGGGCATTACGACAAGTGTTCACCCCGCTGGTCGCCGGACGGAACAAAGATTTCCTTCATCTCCAACCAAAACGGGAACACCGCGTTGGTCATCCTTGACGCTTTTACCGGAAAACAGGAAACTGTAGCCGCGACAAAACAGGAATACCTGAGCCCACGCGTACCACTCACCATATCGGCTGTTGACGACACTGGAAAAACCATTGCAGCCAGGTTCAGCATCGTAGACGGTCGCGGAAAATTCTATGCGCCTCAGGATGCATGGATTCGTGCTGATGATTCCCGATATCCAGCGACACAAAAAACGGAAAGCCACTACTTCCATGCCACGGGCCCCGTCAGCGTCATGATACCCAAGAACGACAGCGTGTGGATTTCCGCTTCGCACGGCCCGGCCTTTGCGATTAGTCGGGTGAAAACCATGGCCAAACAGGTGGATGCTGTCAACTTGAAAGTCAAGGTAAACGGGTTGGCTCTGCCCGCAGACTTTGGATCGTGGAGGAGTGGAGACCTGCATGTGCACATGAACTACGGTGGCAACTACCGCAATACGCCGGAGTACACCGTGAAACAGGCCGAGGCGGAAGACCTCAACTTTGTGTACAACCTCCTCGTAAATAAAGAGCAACGAATTCCCGACGTTTCTATCTTCGAGCCCGGTCCCGATCCTGCATCCAACACCAAGGTCACCTTCCTTTTTGGCCAGGAATTTCACACCAGTTTCTGGGGACACCTGGGGTTGCTGAATCTGACGGAGCATCTGATTCTCCCCGATTACTCCGGCTATCCGTACACGGCTGTTTCCAGCTTATTCCCACACAATACCTTCATTGCCGATCAGGCCCACGCCCAACAGGGGTTGGTTGGCTACGTGCATCCGTTCGAGCAATCGGAGATATTCCCGCAACAATCACCTGGCCTCAGCAACGCCTTACCCGTTGATGCTGCACTCGGCAATGTCGACTACTATGAACTCGTCGGGTTCTCCGACCACAAAGCATCGGAGGCGGTGTGGTATCACTTACTCAACGTTGGATTGAAGGTTCCCGCAGGAGCGGGTACCGACGCCATGGCCAACTACGCCAGTCTACGCGGTCCGGTGGGATTAAACCGGGTTTATGTACGCGGCAAAGAGGGAATGACCTCACCGGAGTTTCTTGGCCAGGTCAAACACGGAAAAAGTTTTGTCACAAACGGCCCGTTGCTTGGGTTCGCACTCGAGGGATTGGAAGCCGGTGACAGCCTGAACCTGGATGGAAAGAAGAAATCGCTTGCCTACAAGGGCTGGCTGCGGAGCAACGTGCCCGTAGAAAAAGTGGAAGTGATTTACAACGGGCAGGTTGTCGCAGTTCATACGCAGCCCGAGCCGGTCACCCGTCTTGATATCGAAGGAAAGATTTCTGTCAAAGAATCCGGCTGGGTGCTGCTCCGTGCCTGGAGTTCCGGTGGGCATCCTGATCTATTCGACCTATACCCCTATGCGAGTACAAATCCCGTCTTTGTTTATGGCGGTGCCAAGCCGGCCGCACGCACTGCTTCGGCTTCATTCTTTGTCACTTGGCTTGACCGCCTTGAGAAAATGATTCGTCAATCAACTGCTTTCCGCAATGAAGCGGAACGACTTCGGGTGCTGAACGACATTCTCCGGGCTCGCGAATACTACACCAAACGATAACCGTCATGCGGCTTGTCACAACCTTACTGCTGTTACTACTGGTAGTCGGGCTCAAGGCCCAACATCCGTATAACCTTCTTCGGGAGGAGGTGATGATCCCCATGCGCGACGGTGTGAAGCTGGGTGGAATCTTGTATCGTCCTGCGCAGGCCGGTAAGTATCCCGGTATTGTTTACCGCACACCATACGGAATTGATGACTACGACGCCTATGCTGAGCTGCCCTTGAAAGCGGCCAAACAGGGGTACGCCGTTTTGCTGGTGGATGTTCGCGGCCGGTTGAGAAGTGAAGGAAACTTCGAGGCCTACAGAAATGAAAAGCAGGACGGGTACGATGTGATCGAATGGATGGGCACGCAACCCTTCTGCACAGGGAAAGTCGGAACCTATGGCGGTTCGTACCCCGGTATAGTGCAATGGCTGGCCATGTCCCAGGCGCCGCCACACCTGGCTGCCGCCGCTCCGGAGATGACACCCATTGGAAGTCATCACTTCTTCTACTACGGCGGTGCCTTCTCACATCCGTGGATCGACTGGTTCATGCCTTACATCTTCGCCGACAAGCGCAAGCGGGCCAACGATCCGTCCGGTCCATGGGACGACGAACCCGCAACCGAAGAATGGGAGAAGAGTGATCGCAAACCCTGGTATCAGTTCCGCCCGCTGGCGGATCTTCCCATCCTGAAGAAATATGCACCTGAATATTATCAGTGGCTTGCGCATCCCGACTTGTCATCCTGGTGGGACTTTGTGAACGTGGATAAAGACTTCGGCAAGATGAGGAACCCGGCCTTCCTCGAAAGCGGGTGGTACGATGCAGCCTACGGCCCGGAAGGTGCGACGCGCGGATTCAACAAGATGCGGAAGGAGGCGGCTACGGCCGAGGCAAGAGAACAGACCATTCTCATTCTAGGGCCCTGGAATCATACATCACTCAACACCCGCAAAACGAAATTCGGAGAAGTCGATTTTGGCCCGAATGCCGGCATGGACTATGACGCCGAACTCCTCAAGTGGTATGATGTCCAGCTCAAAGGACTGACACCCAAAGATCCCTTAGCGCCGGTGAGCATCTTTGTCATGGGGGCCAATGAATGGCGTTCGGAAAAAGAGTGGCCGTTGTCCCGTGCAGTTCCTACGCCCTATTACCTCGGAGGAAATGGATCGCTTAAGGAAGGAACGCTTGCCACCCAAACCGGAAAAGACAATAAGGACAGCTACCTCTTCGATCCGGCGATTCCGTTTTGGGACAAGTCGTACGAGAAATCGTATCCCTATGACCAGCGTGAAAACGAGGCCCGACCAGACGTGCTGGTGTATACCAGCGATGTGCTGCAGACTGACACGGAAGTGATTGGTGAGATTGTAGCCGAGCTTTACGTCAGTTCCGAAGCCAAAGACACCGACTTCTCCTTCACGCTTTCTGACGTTTATCCTGATGGCCGATCGATCAACCTGCATGGCCTTGACGCTGGCTATTTACGAATGCGCTACCGCAACGGCTTTGAAAAGCAGGAACTGATGAAGCCCGGTGAAGTATACAAGATCCGGATCGGGCAGGTATACACGGCCAACCGGTTTAAAAAAGGTCACCGCATCCGCCTGACGATCACCAGCAGCAAGGCGCCACATTATGATCCAAATCCCAACACGGGAAATGACATTGCGACAGAGAAGACCCTCATCAAGACGCGAAATACAATTCACCTCGGTGACAAACATCCGTCGCGAATAATCCTCCCCCTGCATTCAATCAAACCCTGAAGCATGAAAAAAGTCGACTGGAAAAAAGAGATTAAGCCTTTGGTGAAAAAATACAAAGGCAAGAGACATCCCCTGGATTACCGCAATCCCTATGAACTGATTGTTATGGTCGTACTCTCCGCCCAGGATTCCGACCGCAACATCAACAAGCTGGCGCCCGAGTTATTCAACGCCTTCCCCGACATGAAAGCCTTGTCGATGGCCACGCCGGAAGCCGTCATTCCATTCGTCCAAAAGGTTCTTGGCCATCGCAAGAAAACGGGCTGGCTTCTCGAGATCGCGCGTCGCATCCAGGATGACAAGAACATCCCACGCACGCTGAAGGAACTCACCGAGCTTCCGGGCATCGGCAGAAAATCAGCAAATGTCATCCTCCGGGAAATGGGCGAGCCGGCCGTCGGCGTAATTGTCGACCTACACGTCGTGCGCGTGGCCCCGCGCCTCGGTATCGCGCAGGGCACGGATCCGAAAAAACTGGAACAGCAACTGATGGAGGCCACCGATCCGAAAGATTGGGGCGACGTGGGTATGGGCATCTCTTTTCTCGGGCGCGAGATCTGCCGGCCGAGCAATCCCAAGTGCGAGGAGTGCGTGATGAAACCCGTGTGCGTGTACACGAAGACACTGGGGAAACCCGCCAAGGCGCCTGTCAAGAAGAAGGCTGCGGCCAAAAAGAAGAAGTAACCGCTTTCACACCTTCTACATTCCTACTTGATTCGACCATACTTACGCATCGCCGCCACCAGCCGATCGTGCGGAATCGCATAGACCTTATTACCGTTCACACCTTCCATGGTTTCGGCTGCTACCATGGCATTGACAATCGCTTCTTCGGTCGCTGAGGCGGTGGCCTCAAAAAGTGGAGTAATCTGATCGTTGGGCAGCATTTCTAGGTGCGCTATGCCTTCGTTCTTGCTGACTTCCGGATTGGCCGTGCTGAAAGCAATGAAGATGTCACCCGATGAATTACCACCTCGGCCACCTACTACACCGAGGCCGAGGGCGATCCGTCTCGCAATCCGCTCCAGTTGATGCGGTAACAAAGGCGCATCGGTGGCCACCACCACGATGATGGACCCTTCGTCCTTGTCCGCTCTGCCTTCGGTCGGAAGCAGATCCGTTATCTCCTTGCCTACGGGTACGCCAGCGACCTGCAGCAACGCACGGCGTCCATAGTTGGCTTGCACCAGTGCACCGACCGTGTAGACCGACTGCCCCATGGTCACTACCCGCGAGGAGGTGCCGGTCCCTCCCTTGAATGCGTGACAGATCATTCCCGTACCGCCGCCGACATTACCCTCCTTCAGCGGACCCGCCATCGCCGATTCCATGGCGTCAAAGGCATCCTGCTTCTTCACATGGAACCCGTTGATGTCGTTCAGAAACCCGTCATACGTTTCTGCCACCACCGGCAGGCTCACATCTCCGTCATAGCTTCCCG
>JAYRXB010000004.1:0-4338 GCA_041917735.1 Cyclobacteriaceae bacterium | reverse complement strand
TGAGGAACTTCTCCTTGGCCTCCAGGATACGGTCCTTCTTGAGGTTTTCGGCCTGCAGTTCTGCCTCCTTGATGATGAGTTTGGCGCGTTCTTCCGTTTCCCGCTTGCTCTTGCGCACTTTGCGCTTGTACAGCAGGGTTCCTATGGCGAAGCTCAGGACGAGGGTTAGTCCCGCGCTGATCAGGGCAATGAGTTGAATGTTCATGTCGGTTCCTTTAAACGTTAAAAATACCCGGCGCGGAAGGCCGTGTACGCAAGAACCGGAGCAGGAAGGGGCGTGGCTAGAGAATTGCTTGCGAGACCAGTTGGTTCAGGTGGTTGATTTTGTCAACTACCGTCTGGTCTACGCCATTATCGCTCTCCTCGGCGGCCATCTTCTCGACTACAGAGTCGAAGGCGGTCATCGCCAGGAGGTCTTGTTTATCGTCAAGCCCGAACTGATCGCGGTAAGACTTCAACTTTTCGTTGATCACTTTGCCGGCGGCGCGCACGCGTTCTTCTTCGTGGCGCTTGACCTTCATGGGATACTCCCGGTCGGCGATTTTGATCTTGATGGAAAGTTCGTCCATTTACGTTCAGCTTATCGGCTTAAATGAGCGATGCATTTGTCTATCTCACGGATGTAGTCATCCACGGTCTTCCTCAACTCCGAAACACTTCCGTCTTCCGGGTGAATATTATCCACAATCTTAGTGATTTTCGCTTGATTTCGAAAGCCGTCCAGCTGTTCCTCACGGTTGCGGAGGGTCTGTTTTAGCTCAGAATTCGCTGTTTTTAGGGCATTTACCTCCGCCTTCAGGGTTTTGTGCTCGTTGATGAGCACCACAATCTTTCGTTCCAGGCCATTGAGGTTAGACTTCAGTACATCTTGCTCCATAGGGGTGTGGTTGGGTAGGAATGGGGGTTATTTCCGGATGACGGCGCCGAGTCGGGTTTCGAAACCGGCCATCAGTCCGTTCATGGTTTTGTCAATCTCTTCGTCGGTGAGGGTCTTGGTAGGATCGAGCAGCGTGAAACCCAGGGCATAGGCTTTCTTCCCGGGGGGAAGGTTCTCTCCTTCATACACATCGAATACCGTCACGTCTGTAATCAGGTTTTTGCCGGTGGTTCCAACTACGGCCTTAATTTCATCGAAGGTTACCGACCGGTCAATTACGAGCGACAGATCGCGTTTCACCTCAGGAAACTTGGGCACTTCTTGCATGTCGAACTTAGGGTTTGCTGACTGGAAAAGCAAATGAGCATCAAGGTCAGCATAAAATATTTCTGACTTGATGCCGAATTCGCGTCCAAACGCAGCACGGACCTTTCCGATTATACCCACCTCGCGTTTGCGCAACCGTATGCGCATCCCGTAGTCGAGAAGCAGGTGGTCAGTCTTCTCCAGTTTATACTCGCCGACATTCGATTTCCCGAGTACTTCGTGCACGCGTTGCAGCAAGTCGTGATACCCGGCCTCACGTGACTTTCGCTGCCAGGTTTCTGCCTCCACCCGGCCTGCCATGTAGAGAGCCAGCCGCTCTTCTTCATAAAAGCCCTTCTCACCACGGCCATAAATGCGACCGAATTCATAGAACTTCAGTTCGCCCTGTTTCCGGTTCAGGTTATAGGCCAGTGCCTCCATCCCGGTAAACAGCATGGTCTGGCGCAGAATGCCTTGCTCCTCGCTGAGTTTGTTCAGGATTTCTACCGGTTTGCCCCCAAACGAAAGATTGTTCTTCTGCTGGTAGGCCGCATTCGTCAGGGAGTTGGTCAGGATCTCAAAAAACCCGTTGGCGGCCAGCATTTCGCCGATTCGACGGCGGTAAATGTTGATGTCCTGTTCGGGAAAATCGGCCAGGTAGTCGGCCCTGGTGGATTCGCTCAGCGGGATGTTGTTGAACCCGTAAATCCGAAGAATTTCTTCGATTACATCGGCTTCCTGCTCCACATCCACCCGGTAGGGCGGAACGGATACCGTAAAGCTGTCGGTTTGCTCGGACGTCGTCGGGATGTCCAACCGCTCAAGAATGTCTTTGACCTCAGCTCGTGCGATGGTCTTGCCAATAAGCCGCGAAATGTTGCGGTCTTTCATGACTACGGCACGATTTTCAACCTTCCGGGGGTAAACGTCGATTACCTCCGAGGAAATTCTAGCGCCGGCAATCTCCTTTAAGAGCAGGGCCGCCCGCTGAAGTGCATATACCGTAATCGTAGGATCAGTACCACGGGCAAAGCGAAAGGCGGCATCGGTCTTCAGCTGATGATGGGTGCTGCTCCGGCGAATGTAGGCGGGGGAAAAACAGGCACTTTCCAGGAAGATGGAGGTCGTCGTGTCCTTTATGCCAGACTTGATCCCGCCAAATACACCTGCGATGCACATTCCTTCCGTGGCATTGCAGATCATCAGGTCCTGAGAAGTCAGTTCGCGGTCCTTTCCATCCAGGGTCGTGAATTTCGAACCCGCAGGCAGTGTCTTCACGATCACTTTATTCCCGGTTTGCGCAGCGTCAAATGCGTGCAGCGGCTGACCGAGCTCGTGGCATATGAAATTGGTCACGTCCACCACGTTGTTGATGGGCGTCAGCCCGATTGCCTGGAGGCGTGTCTTCAGCCATTCCGGTGACTCCTTCACCTGGACGCCGGTAAGTGTCAGGGCGGAATAACGCGGGCAGGCGTCGGTGTTTTCTACAACAACATCAATGCGGAGTTCGTGGTTATCCACGGCAAAGGCATCAACCGACGGCCATCGCAGTGCGCGCTTCTTGGCTGCCTTGATATCACGGGCGACACCGATATGGGAGGCTGCATCAGCCCGGTTGGGTGTGAGGCCGATCTCGAAAATGGCGTCGGAGGGCAGGTTGAAATAATGGGATGCCGGCGTACCATTCGGGAGGTCGGTGGACAGCACCATAACACCAGCGTGGCTTTCGCCCAGACCAATCTCATCTTCGGCACAAATCATCCCTTCGCTCTGTTCACCCCTGATTTTGGCTGACTTGATTGTAAACGACTCGCCTTTCGTCGGGTAAAGCGTAGTCCCAGGAACGGCAACCACCACTTTTTGGCCCACGGCCACGTTGGGGGCTCCGCACACAATGGGAAGCGGGGTTGGGCCGCCGGTATCAACGGTCGTCAGGGTGAGTTTGTCCGCATTGGGGTGCTTGGCACACGTCAACACCTGGCCAATAACAAGTCCTTTCAGTCCCCCGCGAACGGCTTCGGTATGATGGATGCTCTCCACTTCAAGCCCGGTGCTGGTCAGCGTCTCAGCGATGGCCTCGGGCGACTCGGGCAGATCGATGTATTCTTTAAGCCAGTTGTAGGAAATCGTCATGGGCCCCAAATATAACGGTTTACCGAAATAGGGGAGCGCGGAATCCGGGGCGCTGAAACACTAGAATTCCCAATCCAGGCCGAGCCGCTCCTTCAACTCGTGGAGGTAGGGATACTTTTCGGCCAGGTGTTCAAATTTCTCCCGGGACGTGTAGATGACCTTCTTCCCTTCGGTGCTCTGCAGGGCCGAAACCAGGGTCAGGTCGTTGTTGCGCAGGCGATCCCGGAGAAACTGGGTCAGGTCGCGCCTGAAATTGTCGAGCAGCGACTCTTCGACGGGATTCAAGAGGGGAATGGTGATGATCGGCGATTGGTACGCGAATTCCCGCTGAAGAATCTGGTATTCGGCCACGTGTGCTTTGCGCTGTTCCGTGAATTCGTCCCAGGCTTTCTTCAACTGGGCGGCACTGACAGGCTCGTTGGGTGTTGAGACCGCCGGTTGGGTTGCCGCCGGCTCCGTTTTGGGAGCTCCCGAGAGAATCCCCTTCAGGTTGGGCGTCGATTTAGTTTTGGGTTTGCCGTTTTCGGCCGCAGGTGAAGGTGGAGAAGACGGAGGGAGTGGTGTAGCCGGAACTTCGGCAGCGGGTGGGGCCTCGGGCTGATGGGCGGTTACGGGCTCTGGCGCTACCGGCGCCGGGCCTTCGTTCGTTAACTCAATTTTTTTTTTAATGCTGCGGGCGGGGCAGGGGGAGCGCTTGCAGCTTCTGGGCTTGCGGTAACCACGGATCGCACGTGAGCCATCTTCATCAAAGCCAGCTCCACGAGCAGGCGTTGGTTGCGGCTCATCTTGTAATTGATGTCACACTGGTTGCCGATGTTCAGCCACGAGAGCAGCAGGGCGTAGGGCGCTGCCTTTGCCTGCGCTACATACTTCTTGCGGATGCTGTCGGGCACCTCCAGCAATTTCACCGTACGCTCGTCCTGGGTCATCATCAGGTTGCGGATGTGTTCCATCAGTCCGACAATGAAGTTCTGACCGTCAAAGCCTTTGTGGAGGACTTCATCGAACAGGAGCAGGGGCGC
>JAYRXB010000003.1:0-2234 GCA_041917735.1 Cyclobacteriaceae bacterium | reverse complement strand
TGCCAGGGCATCCATCAGAACGTTGAAGGGGTCGCTGGCGAGTTGCGCCAGCTTTTCAGCCTGTTCGGCGCGGTGCAAGGTGACCTGGTCGGCAATGAATTTTTCGATTTCAGATGCCAGCCAGTAATTCGTGCGGCCTCCACAAATTTTGATGGGCCGCGGGAATTTGCCGTCCCGCATCAGGTCGGAGCGGCGAGTCTTGCGCACGCCAGTCAGTTTTTGAACCTCGGCATCGCGCAAGAGGCGATCATTTTTTTGAGTCAGGGCATTTTGAACATGTGCGTTCAGGTTGTTGGTGGACATAGATATTCTCCAAAGCGGAGTCATTGCCCACGGGTAGAGACGAAAATACGCCTCGGGCAATGAATCCAAATTCAGAGGGGTTCGTCCAAAACATCTACAGCACAGATATGGATGCCCTATTTGCTCGGCACTCTGTGTGGTCGCCAGCGTGTTGCTGGTGAGTGATGAATCTCTTTTTCGCCAAGCAAACTCGGCCAAAGAGATCTGTGGTGGAGGTGACGAGGGAGCCGTGCGTCACACCCAACAGTTCTTGCGAACTGTAGAACTGCTGTACCCGTTGCTTGCAGTTCGTGGCTGAAATTCTATAGCACAGTTTCGGTCAAAGGCAAACATCGTGCGAATCCGGCTGATGCTTAGCCTGACATGCAGAAGTTGGCCCACAAGGTCATCAGTTCGCGGCGCTTTTCAAGGTAGTCACCGCGCTGGTAGGCAGCTTCCGTTTTGTCTTGCAGTGCATGCGCCAGCGCAGCCTCCGCCACTTCACGGGGGAAGTCGGTTTTTTCCGCCACGAAGTCTCGGAAGGTGCTTCTGAAACCGTGCGGAACAATGTCGGTGCGGCCCATGTGTTTCAGTCGCATCAACATGATGGCCTCCGAGGGATGCTTGCCCCAGGTCTGGCCGTTGAAGACGTACTTCGACGGCGTGGGATGTGCAGCGTTGACGGCCTTCATGTAGCGCAGGATTTCCATCGCTGGCTCCGACAGAGGAACGCGGTGCGGACGTGATGCCTTCATCCGCTCTGCCGGAATGCACCACAGACGTTCCTCCATGTCGATTTCCGACCATTCGGCGGCTCGCGTCTCGGTCGTTCTGGTGGCGGTCAGGATCAAGAAGCGCAGCACCCATCCCCCTCGACCCGAGGTGTTTTCCAGCAGGCGCATGAAGGCAGGTAGCTCCAAATACGGTAGTGCAGGATGATGTTTCACCTTACGCACAGCAGCCCGCTTGGGGAAAATTTCGCTGAGGTAACCTGACCATCGTGCCGGGTTGTCGCCAGTTCGATAGCCATGTACGGTGGCCCACGCCAGAACCTTCTCGATGCGAGACCGAACTCGCTCGGCGGTTTCATTCTTGGTGCGCCAGATCGGTTCAATGACCTTCTTGACGTGTGCCACCTTGATGTTCTGTACCGCCAAGTCTCCGATAGTGGGGTAAGCGTAGGCTTCCAGCGTCGCCGACCACTGGGCGGTGTGCTTCGCGGACTTCCAGCCCGCTTCATGGCTGCGAATGAACTCTGCCGCGCACTCCTTGAAGGTTTTGTTCAGGGCTTGCTCTGCCTTCTTGTGGTCACGCTCGGCCAGCGGGTCAATGCCGTCATCCAGCAACACGCGAATCTTGCGTGCCCGCTTGGTTGCTTCGTCGAAGCTGATTCGATGCACGGGGCCAAGCCCCATGACGCGGGTCTTGTTGTTCAGGGTGTAGCGATAACACCAGGACTTCACCCCCTTGGGCGTGACTTGCAACAGGAACTCAGCGCCGTTGATGCGGTAGAGCTTGCGGGACGTGCCACAGGCGGCCTGGTCGATTTGGTCTTGGATAGTTTTGGGGTTTCTGGCTTTCATGGGGGTCGATTGAACTCACAATTCGACTCACAGAAAACCTTGCTACAATGGCGGAAGTTTCCGGCGGAAAGCGGCTGGCTCAATGAGCTAACCCGTTGTCAGCATTAGGCTTTTGGCCGTTGCTGGCGGCTACCGGGATGCGACGCTTCTCGCGTCCACTCCGCCAATAAATTCAACGGGTTACGTCAATTTTTGACGTAACCCGTTTTCTTTTGTCGAGGGCTTTTATGCATCGAACCGACACAGATGTCCCCATGCGCCAGGCGCTGGATCTGGCCGCCCGGGCGCGCGCCATCAGTCCGCCCAATCCGGCCGTCGGCTGCGTGATCGTGGGGGCGAACGGCCAGGTGCTGGGACAAGGCCATACCC
>JAYRXB010000002.1:0-2726 GCA_041917735.1 Cyclobacteriaceae bacterium | reverse complement strand
GAAACGTGTGGTGATTGTAGCGGTCAAACAAGACCACCTGGGCATTGGTGTGCTTGAGGTTTCGGATGACTTCGAGTCCGGCGAAACCGCCCCCGATAACGATAACCCGGGGTCCGCCCAGGTCAGCAATGCGTGTCTGCTTGACGAGTGATTTGGACATGAAAAGGGTTAAAAACGGCCAAAACCGGGGCGAATTTACTGGATTACCGCCGATAATGTCGGTTCGTCTAAAATTTATTTGGTCACGCCTCAACCCCTCCGGAAAGGACGTATTTTTGCGTCAGTATTTAAACCCACGTTACGTATGAAGCAAGTAGTATTGATGTTCATCGTTGGTGCCGCGCTGATGAGCTGCGGCGGCGAAACCGAACGTCTCAAAACTCAATTGGATTCGCTGCAGAACGAGCTGCAGGTGAGCCAGCAAATGGCGCAGACACTCCAGGAAGTAGGCACGCTGATGGATTCCATTGACGCCAGCCGCCAGCTCCTGCGCGTCAACGTCATTGAAGGCACTACCTACTCCGACTACACGTCCCGCATGAAGGACCTGAACAACTACGTCAAGGAAACGCAGTCGCGCATCGGCGACCTGGAGAAGGCGCTGAAGAAGTCGAAAGCCAATAACAACGCGTTCGCCGCAACGGTGAAGAAGCTCAAGGCCGACCTTGAATCAAAGAACGCCGAGATCGCTACGCTGCAGCAGCGCGTCGAAGAGCTCGGCAACCTCAATGAAAACATGAAGATCACCATCGACATGCAGGAGGCTGAGCTGAACGACAAGCAGGCACAGATCGACGAGAAGACCCAGGAACTGGCCCTCATCGAGGCGCGCATCCAGGAGTTGATGATCCAGTCGAAGATGAGCGAGGCGGATTCCTACTTCGCACGCGCGGAAGCCGTGGAAGAAGCCGCCAACCGCACCAAGCTGGCGCCGCGAAAGAAGAAAGAAACTTACCGCGAAGCCATCGAGCTCTACAAAAAGGCCCAGTCCCTCGGCCACGAAAAGGCGCAAGCCAAAATCACCGAGCTGGAGAAGAAAGTCAACTGATCCCCCGGCAACCCGTCAAACAAAAAACCCTGATCCTCACCGGTCAGGGTTTTTTGTTTAGTTCCTAGTTCCTAGTTCCTAGTTCCTAGTTCCTAGTCTATCGCAATCAGGTAGATCGTATACGCAATATACCCTGCCAGCATCAACAAGGCTTCCCAGCGGTCAAGCTTGCGCGTGTTGAGCGTAAACATAAAGATCATGAGCATGATGGTCGATCCCATCAGGACCTGGAGGTCCATGTTCATGGCGGCATTGTAGGGGATCGGGCTGATGGAGCCCGTGATGCCGAGAATGAAAAAAATGTTGAAGATATTCGAACCAACTACGTTGCCGATGGCGATGTCCGTCTGCTTGCGGTAGGCGGCCACCGTTGACGTAGCTAATTCAGGGAGTGATGTTCCGGCCGCGAGGATCGTAAGTCCGATCAGTTTTTCGCTGAGCCCGAAATGATGCGCGATTTCGATGGCTTCCTCCACCACGAGTTCACCGCCGCCAATCAGCATGGCAAGTCCGGCTATGATCATCCCGACAGATATGGGCGTGCTGTAGATCTTGATGGGCTCGCCTTCCTCCAGGTCGGCTGTCGTGCGCATGGTCCGGTAGATGTAGAATAGAAAGCCGAGGAAGAAGAGCAACAAGATAAAGCTGTCCAGGCGCGACAGAACGCCGCCGTTGGTTTCGCTCAGCGGGGCGTCACCCCAGAGCATCACGTCGTTGACGACAATGAAAAGGACGACCGCCGCGAGCAGGGAGAGCGGTACTTCATACTTCACCGTGTTGCGCTGCACAATGAGGGGGTAAATCACCCCGGAAATGCCGAGAATAAAGAGCAGGTTGAAGTTGTTGCTGCCAATGACGTTACCAAAGGAGGCGTCGTTCTTGCCTTCAACGGCCGACAACAGGCTGACGATCAGCTCCGGCATCGAGGTGCCGAAAGCCACCACGGTCAGGCCGATGGCGAGGTTGGAAATGCCTTTTTTCTTGGCCAGCGACGAGGCTCCGTTCACGAGGAAGTCTGCGCCTTTGATCAGGATCACAAAGCCGACCAGGAGCAGCAGGATGGCGATGGACACCGCGCTCGCCACCGGCCAGTCTCGGTTCGCGAAGAACTCGTCGGACAGCACCCGCCCGATCATGAGCTGGTCCGAGCGGCCGAGCAGCGACGGGATGACGTACTCCCCGACCGCCGGGATGAACACGAGCAGCGACCCGGCGACGATGCCCGGGAAGGACAGGGGAAGGGTGATCCGCAGGAAGGACTTGACGGGGCCCGCCCCCAGGTCCGCCGCCGCCTCGAGCAGCGTCAGGTCGTGCTTTTCGAGGTTCGAATACAACGGCAGGATCATGAAGGGCAGGTAGGAATACACGATGCCGATGTACACGGCGAAGTCAGTGTACATCATGGTGAAGGGGCCGAGCCCGACCAGGCCTAGCGCCTGGTTGATCAGCCCGTCGGTCTTCAGCAGGCCGACCCAGGCGTAGACCCGCAGCAGGAACGACGTCCAGAACGGCAGGATCACCAGCATCAGCCAGATGTTGCGCATCGTCGGCGTGGCGCGGGCGATGGCGTAGGCCATGGGGTAGCCGACCAGCAGGCAGAGCAGGGTGGAGATCCCGGCAACCTGCACCGAGTACAGGTAGGAGCTGGAATAGAGGGGGTCGGAGAGCAGGTAGGCGT
>JAYRXB010000001.1:0-6146 GCA_041917735.1 Cyclobacteriaceae bacterium | reverse complement strand
GTCGATGGTGGATTCCCGGAGGATCAGGAACCCGCATATCCATTGCAATAATCCAAAGGCCAGGAAAAAATACTTGGCGAAGTAAAACTTCGTCCGACTGGCTTCTCTCATCTCATGCGTTGGTTCATTTGATGACGAAGATACCCATTTCGCAAGAACTTGCTACGCTTTGACCTCGGAAGTTTCTTCCCGTTCGGGTTCCGGAGGGAGTACATCCCACTTCTCGGGTTCTTCCTTGTGGAGGTATTCCATCACTTTCTGCTCCACCTGGCGAAGTTTCAGGCTTCGGAGGTATTTGCCATTGCGGGCGAGAATCAGCCGACCCGTCTCCTCCGAGATGGCGATGATCAGCGTATCGGTGTTCTCACTCATACCCAACGCCGAACGATGGCGTAACCCAAAATGGGGAGGAAGATGGTCATTCTCGCTGATGGGCAACACGCACCGCGCTGCCTTGATCCGGCCTTTGTAGATGATGATAGCACCGTCGTGCAATGGACTGTTCTTGTTGAAGATTGACAGAATCAGTCGCTTGGATACTTCGGCATCCAGCGGGTCACCGGTCTCTACGTACGATTTCAGATCCGCATCGCGCGAGAATACAATCAATGCCCCGGTGTGAGAAGCTTTCAATGTTTTAACCGCCTCGGTGACTTCATGAATGTCAAAGTCGTCGTGGTAGCGATTGCGCCAGCTGGCCAGCGATTTGAAAAAGTCGCGGTTCAATTCCGTGCTTCTCCCGATCACCAGCAAAAACTTCCTCAATTCAGGCTGAAACAGGATAATCATGGCCAGGACACCAACGC
Source organism: Cyclobacteriaceae bacterium (assembly GCA_041917735.1). Classification (GTDB taxonomy): domain Bacteria; phylum Bacteroidota; class Bacteroidia; order Cytophagales; family Cyclobacteriaceae; genus ELB16-189. The sequence goes on along the minus strand of JAYRXB010000001.1, from coordinate 5,340 downwards.
CCATGAACTGCCCCAGGATGGTGGCCAGCAGTTCCATTTGCGCTGCGCGAACCACAAGGTAAATCAGGTAGAGTGCGAGAATGCCGAGGAAAATATTCACCGCCAGGCTGCCACGGATCATCTTGTATACCTGGTAAAGCAAAATGGCCACCAGGCCTACATCGACGAGGTCGACCCAGGTAATCTCGAGGAAGAACAATTGAAACAGCAGCGTCACCGACCAAAGTTAAGTTTTATTTCCCCGTCTAACCAGCTGGATATCACCGCAACTCCTTATTGATTTTGACCGGCGTTATCCCGCGCAGGTACTTGTCGTACCATTCCATGTAACGCTGCAGGCGGTCTACCTGGTACGATGGCGTGGTAATGCCATGGTATTGGCCCGGGTAAATGATGAGCCCGGTTGACACGTTTTGTGACCGCAGGGCCTGGTACATCTGCTCACTGCCCAGTACGGGTACGTTGAAGTCTTTCTCACCCACAAGAAACAGGGTAGGGGTCTTGATCTTGTCGGCTTTCAGCAAGGGGTAAGACAGCTTGAGGTAACGATCCACATTCTTCCAGGGAACGCCAAGTTCATTTTCGTACTGGTTGACGTATTGATCGTGGCCATACAATGACAATTGAAGTGCGCTGCCGGCTCCGCTGGCTGCAGCCTTGAACCGGGTATCGGTAGCGATACTGTAGTTGGTCAGGATGCCACCGTAACTCCAGCCTCCAATTCCTAGCCGGTCAGGATCGGCGATGCCCTGGTTAACCAGGTGATCGGCCGCACCGTGGATGTCTATAACCTCCTTGTTGCCCCAGTCGGCATAGATGGCTTTACAGAATTCCAGGCCGCGGCCATCGCTGCCCCGGTAATTGACGCCGACCACGGCATACCCGCCCGCGGCCAGCATCTGGCGGGTGAGGTCAAAGCCAAATTCGTCCTGGCCGACCGGGCCGCCGTGAATGTAGAATATCGTCGGAAGCTTCTTTCCTGCCTCTGCGTTAGCCGGCCGGAACAGAAGGTTGGAAACCAACGTGCCGTCCTTGCTTTTCGATGTAAAGCCTTCGACGGTAGCGAAGGCAATTTCATTGATGAATGCATCGTGGTGTCGGGTAATCCGACGAGGTGAACCATTTTCTACGACACAGATTTCGCCAGGATGTTGCGGCTCACTCATCAGGGCCACATAGCTCGTTGCTGCAACCGGATCCAGGGAAGCATAGACGCGTTCGCCCGCTGCCACTTTCGTCACGGTACCTCCATTGACCGGGATTCTCCCGATGTAACGCTGTCGATCGTCCGATACCAGGAAGGCGAGGGCGCTGCCATCTTTCTCCCAAGCGACCTGGCTTACCGGCCTGTCCAGCGACTTGGTGAGCAGCCGCGGAACTCCACCGGCTGCCGGGATCACGGCAAGTATGGCCTGGTCATACATCATGTATTTTTCCGGCGATGTCGACTGGAGGTATGCGATTGACTTTCCGTCAGGGCTCCATCGCGGTTGCGTATCGGATCCGGTCCATGTTGTTACCTGGCGCGCAGGGGCCAGTGGCCGGGCGTCCATGACCCAGATGTCCTGGTTTTCGTTGCGGTCGGGTTCAGCAGAACGGTTGCTGACAAAAGCAATCGACTTTCCGTCCGGGCTCCAGGCAGGGGAGGACTCGTTGTAGCTACCTCGTGTAAGTGTGTCCAGCTTTCCGGAGTTCAAATCAAACAAGTAGAGGTGTGTGCGGCGATTCATCAGGTAGCCTTCCACATCCTGCTTGAATTGATACCGATCAATGACATACGGCTTTTGGGTCTTGGTCTTGGAAGTATCCGCCGGGTCCTGGATGACCAGGGCGAGTTGCAGGCCATCGGGCGACCAGGCATAGTCCTCCAGCCCGCCCCGGAGTTTGGTGAGCTTTTGCGCTTCTCCGCCCCGGCGGTCCATTACCCAAACCTGGCTGTGCTTGTCGGCGCGGCTGGAGGTGAAAGACAAGTACTTTCCATCCGGGCTCCACCGTGCGGATGATTCTCCTTCCGGGCTGAAGGTCACCTGCAGCGACGTTTGTCCGTCGAGGCTGGTCATCCAGATGTCGCTGTTGCGTTTGTCTTTGGCAGAATCAACCGAAGAGAGCGTGTAGCTGACCCACTTGCCATCGGGAGAGACGCGGGGATCGCTGATGGACTTGAGTTTGTAAATGTCCGAGGGTCGCAGGCTTCGCTTGGTGGTCGATTGTGCGAAGGTTGCGCCAAAACAAAGGACGAGCAATAACGTGGATAATTGTTTCATGCGGATAAGGTTGGGTAGAGTCGATCAAATAACCGGATGCACTCGCGTGCAGCCTTTATGTCGTGAACGCGCAATAGTTTGGCGCCTTGCTGGAGGGCCACCATGTGGAGGGCGGTGGTTCCGTTCAGCGCATCCTCCGCTTCAATGGAGAGCGTCCGCCAGATCATCGATTTGCGGGACAGCCCTACCAGGATGGGAAGGCGAAAGATTTGAAACACGCTGAGGTTGCGCAGCAGTTCAAAATTTTGGTCGCCGACCTTGGCGAAGCCGAACCCCGGATCCAAAATAATGTCGCGGACACCCAGCTGGCGGAGTTTGTCAACCTTTTGATGGAAATAGGTTGTCATCTCCTTCAGCAGGTTGGTATATGTAGCGAGGGATGACATCGTCTCCGGTGTTCCGCGCATGTGCATGAGGATATAGGGAACGTTTAACCCGGCAACGGTTTCCATCATGCGGGGATCCAGTTCGCCGCCAGAAACATCGTTGATGAGCAATGCCCCGGCCTCTACGGCTTTCCGGGCTACCGATGACCGAAACGTGTCGATGGATACCGGTTTGTCGGGGAAGTGCTGGGTAAGGATTTCGATTGCTGGCAGGACGCGCCGCAATTCTTCTGCCTCTTCGACAGCCGAGGCGCCGGGCCGTGTAGAGTATCCGCCCACATCAAACAGGTCTACGCCTTCTTCGGCCATCCGTGTGGCCCGTTCAAGAATCTCCGATTCATGGGTGAAGCGGCTACCGGCATAAAAACTGTCGGGTGTGATATTCAAAATCCCCATCACGCGGGGCCGGTCAAGCGTGTAAAGCCGGCCTCGGAGGTTCCATGTTATGTTGCTGTAAATTGCGTTATTTTGCACCGCCCAATGATTTCAAGTACGCAAACACAATATAGAGAGGTAATCAGCGCCTGCAAAGAACTGTTTCTGCGTAAGACGCGGGATTATGGTACGGCCTGGCGCGTGTTGCGGCTTCCGTCCATAACCGATCAGATTTTCATTAAGGCTCAGCGTATCCGCAGCATCCAGGAAAAGGGCATCCAGAAGGTTGGCGACCCCATTCACGACGAATTCGTGGGCATCATCAACTATTGTGTCATCGCGCTGATTCAATTGGCGATGGGAGACTCGACAAAGACGGAACTCACTGCCGAAGAAGTGATGCCCTTGTACGACGGAGCCGTGGGAGAAACCATGGCGTTACTGGAGAACAAGAATCACGACTATGGCGAGGCCTGGCGCGACATGCGGGTCAGCTCCATCACGGACATCATCCTGATGAAACTGATGCGGGTAAAGCAAATCGAGAATAACGATGGCAAAACACTGGTGAGCGAAGGAGTAAAGGCCAATTACCAGGACATGATCAACTACGCCGTCTTCGCCCTGATCCTGATGGACGAACAAAAGAAATAGAACGACATGATGCGATTGATTGACCAGTTTTCCAGGTTCTTTGTCGGGGGCCTGTTTATTTTCTCCGGGCTGATCAAGCTCAACGACCCCGTGGGTACGGCTATCAAGATGGAGGAGTACTTTGAAGTGTTCGTGGAGGATTTTGGCTCCTTGTTTCACTATTTCATTCCGTGGTCGCTGGAAATCGCAATGGCCATGATCGTGCTCGAACTCGTGCTGGGCGTGGCCATTCTCTTCCAATACCGCATGCGGCAGACTGCATGGGTGCTGTTGGGGTTAATGGTTTTCTTTACCTTCCTCACTTTCTATTCCGCCTACTTCAATAAAGTGACGGACTGCGGTTGCTTCGGCGATGCCATCAAGCTCACACCGTGGGAGTCGTTCTGGAAGGATGTGGTCCTGATGGTCTTTGTGCTCCACCTGTTCTGGCACCGCCGCAGGTTGACGGGTAACCTGCGTACCCTGGAAGGGTATGCGGTAGTGGGAGGAACGGCCGTATTGTCGCTGGCGGTTGGCATGTATGCCGTGGCACACCTTCCCTACATTGATTTCCGGGCTTACAAGGTTGGCAACAGCATCCCGGAGCAGATGAAACCGGGTGAAGTACCGTTGATCGAATATGTTTTTGACAAGGGTGGTGAGGAAGTGAAGTCACAAAAATTCCTGCCGGCCGAGGAGGGCTACACGTACAAGAGTTCACGGGTACTCAACGAAGACAAAATCAAACCCAAGATCACCGATTATATGGTGAGTACGCCGGAAGGGGAGGATTTGACCCAGGAGACTTTTCGCGGACCGAAGCTGCTTATTGTGATGGTGGACGTGAAGAAAGCGAGTGCGGCGAATATCGAGGCGATCCGCAACCTGACGGAAGAGTTGGAAGGCAAAGTGGATTGTCTCATCCTCACCAGCTCTTCGTCCGAACAGATGGAGGAGTTTCGGCATGAACATCAGCTCGCTGTCCCGTATGCGTTTGCAGACGCGACCGTGCTCAAGACCATTCTCCGATCGAATCCCGGGCTCGCATTGTGGAACAACGGCGTCGTGCTGGGCAACTGGCACCACAACGACACCCCCGACCTCATGGAAGTGGTGTCGCTGCTCACCCCATGAAAGTCTTTCTGCTGGGCATGCCCGGGTCGGGCAAGACTACCCTGGGACGTCAGCTTGCCCACCATATGGATTTGTCCTTTATCGATCTTGATGAACGTATTGCCCAGTCGTCCGGGGTGAGCATTCCGACGATCTTTCGCGATCAGGGCGAACCCGCGTTTCGAAAGTTGGAAGCAAGCCTGTTGGGTGAATGGTGCGCTTCGGGAAAAGACTTCGTGATGGCAACCGGCGGCGGCGCACCTTGTTTTGGCGATAACATGCACGTCATCAACAGAACCGGGATCAGCGTTTTCCTGGATGTTCCGGCCCGGGAGATCACCGCACGTATTTTAAAGACGGACCTCGCCACCCGCCCCTTGTTTGCCGGCGTGCATCCGGAGAACCTGAAAGACAACGTGGAGTTCCTGCGCTCACAACGCTTGCCGTTCTACCGGCAGGCGCATCTTACGGTGGGACCAGAGATCACGGTAGCTGAACTTTCACGGTTGGTACTCGAGGCCTCGAAGCGGTAAGGATGGAATGACTCCATCCTCTTGTGACTAATCCAG